>CAZKMH010000027.1:0-16874 GCA_964553395.1 uncultured Rikenellaceae bacterium
AGTTCCATATTAATGCAGCCCCTCCAAGCTGCGAATACCCGGATCATCTAAGCACTAATGCAATACGTATTGCAGACTATGGAGCAGCACCCGGGGCTGTCAATGGCAGTTATGGCAACAGAGTTTATAATAATAAGTTTTTCATCAACGGAAAGAAATATTTGAAGTACCCGGATTACATTCCGATGGCTTCAGCTGTATTTTACAGTGCAAGTGCCGGAGACAATGAAATATTCGGGAACCGGATTTTTGTTAATCAGGAAGATCCGGGTACAGATGCTGAGGCTTTTGCATTTTACATCGGCAATTCAAGGGGAGGCAGCATTTATAATAATAACATTACTTCAAATGTAACCCCAATCTGGGTGTCATGCACTTACGGTAAAGCAGAAAATACGATACTTAGAGGGAATACCATTACGAAAGCACAAAACACTATTACAGATTTCAGGCCTGTAAGAATGGGATCAGATTACCCTGCGGAGGGTACCGAATTCCGCTCCAATAACTTTTACGGTTTGAAATTCGGGATAGATGCAACAGACAAGCCTCATAAATATCAGGTATACTGGACACTCAAAATAAACCTGCAGGATAAAAAAGGAAAGCCCGTTGATGATTTTGAGATAGTTGTGAATGACAAAGACGGAAAGGAAATTCTGCGTCAGAAAAGCGGCAAAGACGGTTCCCTCAGTGCCGAGCTCCCTGAATATTTTGTCGACGGGAAGGTTAAAACCTTTTATTCTCCATATACCCTGATAGCAGGTAAGAAGAAAACCCTTATGGATTTAAATCAAAACAACGAAATTACTCTTGTAATAAAATAGCATCCTGATTTAATAATTCTTAACCGTGAAAAAATTACTCTGTTCATTGTTTCTGGTGATGCTCATCACACCTGTCAGACTTACTTTTGCCGCAGTACCAATAATCATTGATTCAAAACATTACAGCAATGTTTTTGGAGAAATAAGAAACTTCAGGATTTTTCTGCCCCCCGCATATTATGATGATCCGGGGAAGAGATTTCCTGTAATCTATTACTACCACGGATGGTCGCAGCGGTACTTCGGATCCACGAGCGTACAGGGGGCTGACGAAGGTGAGAGCAATAATGGTGACAACATTGCCAATTTTGTTGCATCAAACGATGTGATCGTAGTAAAACCTGATGGTTATAACCGGAAGCCGCAGGAAGAGTATTATCTGAGACCCTATAACATCTCCCCGGTGGAAACATATCGCCAGTACCCGCTCTATTTTCCCGAACTGGTAAATTACATTGATGCAAATTTCAGGACAATTCCCAACCGGGATCACAGGGCAATTTCAGGTCTCTCGATGGGAGGATTCATGACATTCTGGATTAGCGGGAAGTATCCCCACCTTGTTTCTGCAGCCGGCAGTTTTTGCGGTTCTGCAGAATTTTTTGTCGGGCCTGCTGATTTCCCGGTTGAATACCGTCACATTGATTTGGCAAAGAATTATGAAGGATTAAATGTAAGGCTGAATTTTGGCAATAACGATTTCATAAGGTGTTATCACCGGGATATGAACCGGGTATGGCCGCAACTGATGGATAACTATGTATTTAAGGTTTATGAGGCTGAACATACAACCTGCGGACTCGGAGAGATGTTTGAGTTTATAATGGATACATTTAAAAATCCTCCCGGGAAACCGGAGAAATGGAATCATATTGATGTTTACCCGGAATTTGATGTTTGGGATTATCAGGTAAGCACAGACCGTGAAAGACCAGGATTTACGATCCTTGAAAATGTCGATGAAAAAGGCTTCAGGTGTTCGGTAAGAGAGTTCCTCCCCAACGGTGAATTGATGCCGTATGTAAGACTTACAGTGACAACAGCCCCGGTTTATGAAAAAAATCAATTATATGTGGTTAATGATTTTGATATTCTGAGCTATAAAACAACCAGGAAAAATGTTAAAAGTGACAGTTCCGGAAGGTTGAAAATCGAAACAGATGGTACCAGCCATGAAATAGGGATAAATAAAACTAATGATTCTCCCATTTTGTGTATGGTTTCAGCCGGGATTTTAAACCTGCCATGGGCAACTCCGGGGAAAGAAACAGGTATGAAGATAAGGTTACTTAACAAAGGTCTTAACAGTGCCGGAGATGTGAAGGCTGTTCTTTCCTCAACCAGAAATGGTACCAGAGTACTCCAGAATACTTCTTCATTCGGGAGTATTGATACCGGTGTGATAAAGGAAGGTGCAGGGTCCTTTAAATTTATAGTCAGTCCCGATACTGTTGAAGTTGTGAAATTTAAACTGACTATCAGTGACGGGAGGAAAAATGAATGGACAGAGTATTTTGAAATACCTGCCAGAAGAGATCCTCCTGAAATACAGGAGTTTGAAATCGCCGATGGCAGAACATTCAAAGTAGCTTCGGCAGGAACAGACACATCAACGCTTTTGCTTGGAACAGGAAACGGTGATGGAATTGCTAATCCCGGAGAGTCACTGGTAATCCTGGTTAAGGATCAGGGGCTCTACAGGCGGACTGAACTGGTCACAGGAGATCCTTATATCAATCAGGATGGTATAAATACCCGGATGTCCGACAACTGGTCACCATATGATCATGTTGGCGGATCACAAAAGTATTCAGTTCCCCTTGTCTCTTCTGAATGTCCTCAGAACCATCAGGTTGAATTACTGGCCTCATACTGGTTACCTGCCTATCCGGATCATATAATTGTGCAGGGTAAGATCAGGGTAAAGGTAACAGGGAAAGACAACACACCTCCGGTTATACGATGGGCAAATGTTTCGGGTGACAATACTGTTCAGGTCAGGGCTTTCGATGGGTCGGTCATCAAACAGGTAAGAATCAGGTTCACGGAAAAGGATGATCCGGAAAGAACTATCGAAGCTTTATTGAATGATGATGGGAGAGAGGGTGACAGGAGTGCAAATGACAGATTATTCAGCAAAAAGATACCCGAACAGAAATTCGGGCAATTCAAAATGGAAATTGAAGCAATCGATTCTTTTGGGAACAAGGAAAATGTGAAACGTGATGGATTATATGTTTTACATTGATGAAAGACGCTAAAAATGCAGTTGGTAAGATTGCCGGATTCATTGTTTTGGCCTGATCCATTTAATAAAATTCAGGATTGAAAAAAAGGAAGGCAAAGAGGAAACTTCTCTTAGTGTCTGGAGCAGCATTTTTGGTCTGAAATAGAATTTTCTGTAGGCAAAATCCCTGAGTTTCTTAATTTCATTGGCTGAAAGTAAACCGTTTCCCATCACCGATTGAGTAAGTTCAAACCTGGAAAAGTCAGATTCTTCGATCCAGTTATTATCTGCTGCAATTTTTCCAAGTTCGGTTTTCGGATACGGTATTGCAGAATAAAACTGGGCATATGTAAGATTCCTGCAGGCAAAACGGATTGATTTCAGGGCACTCTCTTTTGTATCTCCCGGAAGTCCGAACATAAAGTGCCCCATAGTGTTTAATCCTGCCTTATGTGCCATCAGAACAGCTTTATCGATCTGGTCAGTGGTTATTCCTTTCCGCGCTTTATCGAGGACCTCCTGGTTATAAGATTCTATTCCCAGACCAAGGAGTATACATCCGGCTCTTTTCATTTTATCAAGCAAAGTCTGATTAAGGGTATCAACCCTTGAGGTTGTTGACCACCTGATTTTGAGTTTTCTTTTTATTATCTCATCACAAATTTCCTCGCCGTATTTCCGGTCTGTTGTAAATGATTCTCCCCAGAATAGGAAATCATTGATATCAAATACATTAATACACTGTTCTAATTCCAGAATAATGTTCTCTACGGAACGTTTTCGGAATTTTTTACCATAATATTTATTTGCAATGCAGTAAATACAATCTGATGGACATCCTCTGCCTATGCTCAGCAGGGTGAATTTCTTACCGTTGACAGGCAAAAGGTAAGAATCATTATTCAGCAGATCCCTTGCGGGAAAAGGAAGGTCGTCGGGATTGTTTTCCGAAAGTCTCTGTCTTTCATTGACAATGATTTCATTACCTTTTCTATGTATCAGTCCTTTAACCGAATCGGGCGATATGTTCCCGGAGACAACATCCGTAAGCTGATTGGTCACCCATTCGGGCTCATCCATTACAGCATAGTCAATCTGAATGAACTTATTCAGGCATTCTTCCTCATAAATTGTCGGAAATATTCCGATAATACCGATCTTAACTGCCGGAAGTATTTTTTTAAGCGCCAATGCACAATTCATGTCACCCTCAATGGTGGGAATTGCCGTATTCATGATAATTAACTCCGGATTGAATGACGCTGATATTTCACTAAGTTTTGCGGTATCCAGTTTATCAGCGATAGCATCGATTAACTTTATCTGATGACCGTTATTCCTGAGGACAGAAGAAATATAACATAATGACAATGGCATCCATAATGCAGCCCAGGAAGATTTTGTCTGCATGCACCTGCCTTCACGAATATAATCCTGCTTTTTGAAAGCAGGCGGATTTAATATTAAAATTTTCATAGTGTAAACCGAATCTTAAGTAAACTGAGGAGATTATCAATTCCATCTTTGAATTTTCTCAGCTTTACTTTCCCAATCCTTTTTCTGTAAGTTGAATCTATCTCCCTGGCCTTGAATTTACTGAATGCCCTGAGCTTTATTTCCTGACTCAACGACATTCCATTCCCGGTTAATCTGATCTGGTCGAGAATTCTTTTTCTGAAGATCCACATTCCGCTCTGGGAATCTTTCAGATGATAATTAAAAAGGATATTGGTCACAAGAGTGAGAAACCGGTTCCCGAATTTATTTAACAAAGTCATGGAGCCCTTGTCCATGAATGCAAATCTGTTAGTGTGTATAAAATCAAGATTTTCAGTTATAAGAATATTGACAAGTCCGGGAATTTCCTCCATAGGGTAACTGCAGTCCGAATCTGCAGTGCCTATTATTTCACCCTTTGCAATTTTAAATCCTGCACGATACTGACGTCCATAACCTTTTCGCACACTTATAACATTTGCACCCTGAGCCTTAGCCATTTCAACAGTATTATCCGTACTTCCGCCATCAACAACCAAAATTTCTGTTTCAAATCCCATTTCTGTCAGCCTGTCTGTCGGGATGCTGTTTATTGTTTGTTCTATGGATTCCACTTCGTTAAAGGCCGGCATCAGGATAGTAATTTTCATACAATCAGTTTGTTATTTCTCAGATTAAGAGATTTTATGCCAGTATAGTTTAAATTGCAAAAAAAGAAGAATTATCAATAGAAATACAATTTTCTGATAAATAAAGCGATAAAAGTGTAAAAAAGGCATTAAAATGATCTAATCAGTCGGAAGCCCGAAGTCCGAAGTCCGAAGTCTGAAGTCCGAAGTCTGAAGCCCGAAGTCCGAAGTCCGAAGCCCGAAGTCCGATAAGCGAAATATACTTTCGCCATAATCCATCGCCTTTTGCCAAATAATGAGTTTTTCAAATTTAAATTGCATCATCGTTTTGTTTCTTTTCTTTCGACTTCTGACTTCCGACTTCCGACTTCCGACACCAATACTTTTAACACTGATTGGTTACAAATGATTTTATAACTTTGATTTTTCAGGCGGGATGTCCGGAATGAATAAAGAGAATATATTTGACAATACATTAAATCACGAAAACGAAGGTTTTCAAAAATGGCTTTTATCGGCCGTTATTTTACTGGTATTACTGGTTATAATAACCTATTCCGGAGCGACCAAAAATGACTTTGTCAGCTGGGACGACAATGATTATGTTGTCAATAATAATCTGGTAAGATCAAATGGGAATCCGGATCCCGGAGAGATATTCAGGACAGTGGTATCATTAAATTATCATCCGCTGACAATCCTGAGCCTGAGCTTAAATGACAATACCTGCAGCAGCTGTACAAATGGTATTTCAGCCAGGCCTTTCATAATCAATAACATAATACTTCATGCATTAAATACGATCCTGGTATTTTTTCTTATATATATACTTTTCGACAGGAAACTTGTTATTGCCTTCATTGTTGCGGCAATTTTCGGAGTACACCCGATGCATGTTGAATCAGTAGCATGGATTTCGGGCAGAAAGGATGTTCTGAGTAGTTTATTCTTCCTGTCAGGATTGATCTACTACCTTATGTTTCTTAAGACAGAGCGCCGTAAATATTACCTGTTGCTGCTTTCATTTGTCTTATTCATTCTTGCATGCCTGTCAAAAGCCACTGCAGTGGTATTTCCTGTAATCCTCATACTAATCAATTATTTTTTTATCAATGAGGAAGGCATAAATCACAGTAAAGCGCTGTTAAGAGCCGTTTCTCCCCGCAATATTTTGCCTTTAATCCCCTTTTTTGCCGTGTCGGTATTTTTCGGAGTGATGGCGGTTCAGTTACAGAGTGGTGAGAATTTCCTTGGGGTGATGAAATTCATCAAGGATCCACATGATGTGGTAAATATAATTGCCCCCTTTACGGGTTTGCAAAAAATTCAGATCGCTGCCTATGGTTTTATTGTTTACCTGATTAAGTTCGTAATCCCGGCAAATCAGTCTGCATTTCATCCATATCCGGAGCTTTCCGAAATTAACGAGGGAAATTTTTCCTTATATCTCTGGTTTGCTCTTATTGCGTTCATAATACTCTTTTGCCTGGTGCTTTTTTCAATGAAGAAGAGCAGGCTTTTTATGTTTTGTTTCGGGTTTTATCTGGTAACCCTGGCACTGGTGTTGCAATTTGTATCTGTCGGGAATGCCATTTTTGCAGAAAGATATACTTATCTGCCATACATAGGTCTGGCAATCATTCCTTCTTATTTCATTTCAGAAAGTTCAGGAAGGATTAAGCGGATTTTATTAATCATTTCAGCCATATTTATTATCATTATGCTGATTTTCGCCAGGAATCAGGTCAGGGTATGGAATAGCACGGAATCGCTCTGGACGCAGGTCATTGAAAGATATCCGGATCTGGAAATGGCAAGAGGCGCCAGGGGTAAATACTATTACATGCTTTCATCCCATACTGAGAATGAGAAGGAAAAAAGAGCGCTTGAAGAGAAAGCCATGGCTGATTTCAGGGTGGCTATCATGGAAAAGTCAGGAACAGCAGAAGTCTATGAAGGGATGGGAGTTATCCTTCTGAGGAGGAATGAATTGAAAAGTGCTCTTCAGCTGCTGAATGTGGCAATTAAATTAAATCCCGAAAAAGGAAGGACTTATTTTAACAGGGCAATAGTCTTTGATCAGTTAAATCAGAAGGAAGAGTCGATCAGGGATTATGAATCGGCACTTACCTTCAGTCCGGAAATGGCATTCGAAATTTTCCGGAACAGAAGCGTTTTGTACATAGAGACAGGCAGATATGAGAATGCCATCAGTGATCTTGATGAGCTTATCAGGATTGAGGGGAAAGAATTTACGCACTATTATAACAGGGCTTTTTCGAAACTGATGCTGAAAGATATTGAAGGAGCAATTGAGGATTATAAAAACGTTCTGAGATTAAATCCGGGGGATAAGGAAACACTTGAACATCTCCGGGTTCTGACCGAATCTCTGAAGAATTGAAAAAAATGTAAATTTGATATTGAATTTTTTGATGTTCACCTGACAAGCTGTAAATGTATTTGAGATACCTGATATTGGTGGTACAATTATTATTTCCGGGCATCTCTTCGTCCTGCAATCCACCGGAGCTTTATTCAACCGGGTTTAACACAAATACAGATATTTTTCTTTCCCGGTATGTAAATAACAAAGATACCGGATTAATCAACCCGGAAACGGTAATTCAGGTCGGTGCGTTCCGTCTGGAGCCAAATGCTCTGGTACTGAAAAGCAAACTTTTGGCTCTTACAAGCAAAACTGTAAATATTGTCCGGAAAGACGGATATCATAAAGTACAGATAAAAGGTTTTGAGCGTGTTGAGGAGATTGAGGCGCTTCTTCCTGCACTGGGACTGCTGGGAATAAAGAATATCTGGATTGTCCCTATGCGGAAGCAGAAAGAGAGTAATAATCAGGTTGTCACGAAGACTGATTCGTCTTTTAAAATGATTATGATAAAACTCGCAGATCCTGTTGATGGAGAGTTAAGGCCCTTCATTTCGCGGCCGGTTTTTAATTTGCAGATTGGTGTTTTCCATGACAAATCAAAAGCTTTGCGTGCATATAAGAAAATCACAACAAGACTCGGGCTGCCGGTTAAAATAGTACAGGAATGGGAATACCATAAAGTTATCGTAACCGGATTTCTTTCAATAGAAGAGACCTTTAGTTATTACCCCAGACTTGCAGATATGGGGTACCCCAATATCATACTGCTTGAGACGAGAAAATAAGTACTAGAACAATCCGTCAACTGATAAATATCTCTCCCCGGTATCATAACAGAAAGTAATGATCCTTGATCCGTCGGGGAATTCTTTTTGTTTTTGATTCACAGCAGCTAGTGCTGCACCGGATGATATGCCTATAAACAGTCCTTCCTCCCTGGCTGCTCTTTGTGTGAAGCTGAATGCCTCATCTTTCGTCACCGTGATTATCCCGTCCAGCAATTCTGTCCTTAAAATGGATGGGATAAATCCGGCACCAATTCCCTGTATGGGATGTGGTCCGGGGCTGCCGCCACTTAAAACAGGAGACAAATCCGGTTCAACTGCGAATACTTTAAGGTTTGGGAATTTGCTTTTCAGCAGTTCGGCGCAGCCAGTTATATGGCCTCCGGTGCCTACTCCGGTAATAAGATAATCCAGGCCATCAGGAAAGTCATTCAGGATTTCCTGGGCTGTGGTACTTTTATGAATATTGGTGTTTGCCGGATTATCAAACTGCATCGGTATCCATGAGTCAGGTGTTTCCAGATGCAACTCTCTGGCACGTTCAATTGCACCATTCATCCCTTTTTCGCGGGGCGTAAGCTCAAATTCAGCGCCGTAAGCACTCATGATTTTCCGTCGTTCGGGCGACATCGATTCAGGCATAACCAGAATAAGCCGGTATCCCTTTACAGCTGCCACAATTGCCAGTCCGATACCGGTATTGCCCGAAGTTGGTTCAATTATTACGCTGTTTTGCTTTAAAAGGCCTTTTTTCTCTGCATCCTCAACCATCGAAAGCGCGATCCGGTCCTTTATGCTGGCGCCCGGATTCGCTCTCTCGAGTTTTATCCAGACTGAGATCCGTGGATCAAAAAGCTTGTTGATCCTGAGATGAGGTGTATTTCCAATAGTATCCAGAATTGAATTTACTTTCATGATTACATAGATTAGTTGATACTGTCAGATAATAAAGTTTATTGGCTCCTGATATGTTTTATGATTCCTTACAATTATTTCACTTTTATGATAGACCACCGAAAAAGGTGCAATGCTTTCAGTGAGCCACACATTTCCGCCTATAATGCTGTTTCTGCCGACAACAGTTTCTCCTCCCAGAATTGTACTGCCGGCATACAGAATTACATTATCTTCAATGGTAGGGTGTCTTTTTTTGGATGCTTTCTTTTTATCCACACTTAAAGCTCCGAGCGTAACTCCCTGATATAGTTTAACATGATTACCAATTATTGTGGTTTCTCCTATAACAATTCCGGTCCCATGGTCTATTGAAAAAGGAGAGCCGATTGTTGCCAGAGGGTGGATATCGATACCTGTAACTCTGTGAGCATATTCCGTTATCATCCTGGGTAAGAGGGGGATGGATAACCTGGCCAGGGAATTAGCAACACGATAGCAAAAGATAGCATAAAAGCCCGGATATATTGCAATTACCTCGATCAGCCGGGTAGCAGCAGGATCTGATTCAAGAATAAAACCGGCATCCCTGAGCAATATCTTTTTTACTTTCTTAAGATTAGTAATGAACTGCTGTGCAGCCTCTTCTTTTTTCTTCGTCAGGCCGGACAGGAGTTCGAGTAACTGATCGTGCAATCCGGCAGTATTTCCTTTTATTTCTTCTTCTATTTTAGAGTCAGAAACCGGGAAAAGCAGATCAAATATAGCGCTGATGGTTGTCTCAACGGCATTTTTATTTGGTATGACTATATCTGGCATAGAATTAGAATAGTATGAATTATTAAAGTCCTTTTGATTAATAAAACTATAACAAATTTAAGGCAATTTGGTTATCCGTGCCCCTTCTGTCCGGATTATTACACCTGCACCTGCTTCAAACGAACCTGAGATTTTGTATTTATCCTGGTTTTTTTCCAGAATTTTCGCACAATATCAGTGACAAGTTCTGTTTCAATAAGGAATCCATCATGTCCGTAAAATGAATCTATTTCAACATACACGGAATTTCCGGTATTTGCTGCAATAAACTTTTGCTCCTGAGTAGGGAACAGCAAGTCGGATTTTATTCCTACACACAGAACTTCAGCTTTTATTCTTTTGAGGGCATTTATCGCACCGCCTCTCCCTCTTCCTGCATTATGAGTATCGGAGAGGCAAGTAAGACACCAGTAAGAATAGGGATTAAATCTTTTTACCAGTTTATCACCCTGGTAAGCCTGGTAAGAGGCTGCCTTAAAATTGGTAAGTTTTTCATCATCATCCTCTTTTTGTGTCTGGTTATAAGCATTAACAGTCCTGTAACTTATAAGTGCGATCGACCTTGCGGCCTTGAGTCCTTTTTTTCCACCCTCCGGGTCATTTGCAACGAAGGTTTGATCGGCTTCCATTGCAAGCCTCATCGATTCGCTGAAAGCCAGGGCCCATGGAGTTTGTCTTGCCCCGGATGCTAAAATAATAAGCCTCAGGATTCTCTCAGGATACATTATGCTGTATTCAAGAGCCTGATAACCGCCGATGGATGCTCCGATGATCGTATGTATCTTATTTATTCCAAGATATTCCCTGAGTAATTCGTGAACGTTAACCAGATCCCTGACTGTTATCAGAGGAAAATCCCTTAGCCAGGGCTTGCCTGTTTCCGGATTTACAGATGCGGGTCCGGTTGTACCATAACACGATCCGAGAACATTGGCGCATACAATAAAATATTTTGAAGTATCAAATAAGTCATTTTCACCAACCATTCCCGGCCACCAGGCTTCAACCTCCGAGTTGGCAGTCAGTGCATGACAAACCCAGATTACATTATCGGCACTGTTATTTAAAGTCCCATAGGTATTATAAGCAATCTCCAGTTCAGGAAGGCAAGCTCCTGTTTCTGTTTTAAAAGGATGGTTATATTTTAATGTTTTCATATTACTTTTTTAAGAGTTTGTTTAAAATTTTCAATTTTGATAATGATTTTAAATTGTGATGCCAAATTCAAAGTCATGAAAATGAAGACTTTTAAATTATCGGCAGTAACCCTGGCAAAAATGAATGATTACAAATCAAATTTCTACCGGCACATGCACATAGGCATGAGCGGCATCGTGAAATTGTTGTTTGTCAGATGAAATGATCTCATTTCGTTAAAACCAGCCATTTTTAATGGTTGGACTCATTGATTTGTAACTGCAAATGTATTAAAAAGTTCAGATGAGCCCCAATTTTAATCCTTTAAAGTCTATGATATTTAACACTTCTGTCAGGTTTTAAATGGTGTTTATCAATTCCCTCTGATATAAGCCATTGATTTTAAGCCTTATCGACACAATTCCGGAAGACCGATCCTCGCTTTCGGCTGGCAGTTACGGGTATGCATGTTCCTATGATGTGTAAAGTATTTTTCCTTATTTTTGACCGGAATCAGTGTTTTTCTAATACTAAAACGACTAAATGACAAATATTAAGTTCTTAAGTTTCAATCTTATATTGTTGATTATAAATACAGTATGTGTTACCCAGGCCCAAAACTGGCCATGCTGGCGTGGTCCGAACGGAGATGGTACCAGTATGGAGACCAACCTGCCAACCAGGTGGGATTCAGTTACTAATGTAGTATGGAAAGTACCGGTGCCGGGCAGAGGTTATTCTTCACCGATCGTATGGAAAGATAAGCTGTTCATGACAACAGCTCTTTCTGAAACTCATGAGAAAGTTCTGCTTTGCTATAATGCTAAAGATGGCAATCTGTTATGGCAAAGAACGGTACTTAAAACCGGCTTCGAGAACAAGCACGATAACAACAGCTATGCTTCAGGTACGCCTGCAACTGACGGGAGCCGGGTATATGTTTCTTTTTTAGATGGTAAAGAAGTTGTAGTGGCTGCTTATGATTATTCAGGAAATCAGATCTGGCAGCAACGTCCCGGTACATTTTTCAGTCCGCATGGTTACAGTTGTTCACCGGTGCTTTATAAAGACAAAGTAATTATTAATGGTGACAGTCAGGGTGATTCCTTTGTTGCTGCAATGAGCAGGTCAGATGGCCGGATAATCTGGAAAGTGTCACATGAGAGGCCTGCCCACAGTTTCAGCACACCTATTTTCAGGAGTATGGCCGGTAAAATGCAGATGATCTTTTGCGGCAATAAGGAAATTGCAGCTTATAATCCTGACAATGGTTCACGATATTGGTTTGTAAGCGGTCCGTCCGAGGATTTCTGTTCAAGTCCGGTCTATAACGAAAAATCCGGATTAGTGCTTGTCAGCAGTGCCTGGCCGGTGCGTAACCTGGTAGCCATAAAGCCGGATGGTCAGGACGATGTTACAAAAAGTCATGTTATCTGGGAATCCAGAAAAGGTGCTTATTATGTACCATCGCCGGTTTGTACGGATGATTACCTTTTCTCTACAATGACCACCGGGCAGGTCCACTGCATTGAGGCAGCAACAGGTAAGATTCTCTGGGTTGAGAATCTTGGTTTGCAATATTCTTCCCCTGTTCTTGCTGATAACCTGGTTTATATGCCCAATGATGAGGGTGTTATCACTGTCATAAAACCAGGGCCTGCATTTCAGGCTATTGCGAAAAATCCCATCGGTGAGAAAATGAATGCATCACCGGCCATAAGCAACGGGAAAATATACCTGAGAGGTTATAAAAACCTCTTTTGCATCAGTGCAAATGGCCAGTTCTGAATAAGTTCTTATTTAATATGGCAACACCAGCGATAAACATTTCAGCCAGAAATTATTATAATGCTCCCAGTAAACGAAATTAAGTCCCCAGTGAGGTGCAGGGTCGGAGGTATATGCCAGAACATTTCCCTTACCGAATTTTCTGACTGCAACCAGCGGGTGTCCTGTCTCTTCAATTGTCACCAGAACCTTTCCATCAGGAATTACTTTAGTTTCGTTGTAGCCGAGTATGGGGGGCATTCCCTCGAAATCAGATTCAAAAAATACTTTCTTCCCGGCTTCGGTAATTTTTGGATAAAAGCCTTCTGTACTCTCGACCAGATCTTCATGTTCGAGACATTCTACCGGCAGGGTGTTTTTAAACTTTGTTCTTCCCCATCCGCCTTTTCCCAGTTCACCTGTAAATGAGTACCATCCCCCAAGCATCATCAGGCCTTTTCCTGATGCAACGGCGTCATTGGTTAATTTAACCCTGTCGGGAAATATAAGTACCTTTTTAGCGAACTCTTCACGCACAAAAAAGTCGGGAGCAAGCTGGAAAAGTTTTCCTTCCACATCACTGAAAATTATGACATCGTATTCCTTAAGTATCTTTTCATACTGACCCGGAGCAAGCTTGTAAAAATCCCAGCTTGAAACCGAATTCACCTGGTGTTTCCCATCCGATTCCAGGGCGTCTTTCAGCCATTTTCCGTAATTGAATATCTCAAGCCCTTTAGGAGCAAACTGAAACGGAGATTCAGCAAATGTGGGTCCGGTAAGGACAGCCCAGTCACCAACATAATAAACTTTAGCCATGACAGAATGATTTTTTTAATAGTATTAGTACCTACTCATATAAGCTACTTTCTTTCAAATTATGATTTCCGCGGATCGTAACAGCCGGATTTGCATCAAGCTTCAGCAATTCCTTCAAATTACCTATATCATAGGCTGTAAGGTAGACCAGCCTGGTTGTTTTAAGAAACTTATTGTAATTTATAAATTCGGGAAGATCACGCGAGGTATGATAATCAGGGGTGAAACCGCCAAATATCCATACTCCCGGGATCCCGAACCTGATGAACGGGTAATGATCGCTCCTGAAATAGACCCGCTGAGGATGTTTGGGATCCGAGTACCTGTAATCAAATCCGAAGTTGATTCCATACTTTTTGTTCACTCTGTTAAGAGATGCATCCAGTTCGGTACTCAACAGATCGGATCCGACAAGGAACAGAGTGTCGGAATCATTACGACCTATCATATCCATATTAAGGCATGCGCTTATCTTTTCAACAGGAACAGGGCAGTTATTGATGAAATAATGTGAACCATTCATTCCCTGTTCCTCGCCTGTAACCCAGGCAAGTATCACTGATCGTTCAGGCCTCTCGGTCATCAATGCCTGGGCAATCTCCATCAGCGCAACGGTGCCGGTACCATTGTCGTCAGCTCCTGCAATAAGCTCCCCGTCATCGATTCCGCGGCCATCATGATGACCGCAGATTACAATGTATTCATTTTTCAGTACCGGATCTGTTCCTTCAACAAGTGCAATGACATTCCGTGAGGTGGATGCATAAGTATCAACGTCAACATCAAGACGGACATTTATTCCGGGAACTTCCTCCGGTGGAACCTGTTGTCCGTGGTTTATAGTCTCAAACATAGCGGCAATTTCACTTTTGGAAACTTCAAGTATTTCAGCAGCAACCTCATGACTGATCTCAGCTCTTTCGAACGGGAGGGAGCGCCTGGTAGTGGCTGTACCCGTAACTGTTCCTGTTCCGGATCCAAAATCTGTCCTTTGCGAATCATAAACAGGGCTTAATCTTCCTGCAGGTATGTAATCAAAAATGTTAACTCCACGTGCCATCCGGTTTTCCCTTTCCGGACTTACAATTGAGAAAACAGCCGATGCCCCCCTTTTCCGTATTTCCGCTATCCGGGTATTGAGTCTGCTGGCCCAGGTGGCCCCCGACACATACTTCAGGCCGGGACGCTGCACATCAAGAATTATAACAATTTTTCCTGTAAGATCGAGATCTTTAAAATCATCCCATCCATTCTCAGGGTCGTAAATCCCGGTTCCGATAAAAACAACACTTCCGGAACAGGAGCTGGTGCCGGAAAAATTCCCGTTAAACCCTTTCCCGAAATAATACACCTTTTCACCGCTCCCTTTTGACAGCGTTATCTTTGTATTAGGCTGAAAAACAGATGTTACGGTCAATGGAACATTCTGGTAAAATGTTCCATCGCTCATCAACGGTTTGAGACCGGCGTTCTTTAACCAGTTACCAAGATAAAGAGTTGCTATTTCAAGTTCAGTTGAGGGAGTTTCCCTGCCTCTGAATTCCTTTGCGCCAAGAAACGCCAGATGGTATCTGAGTTCCTTTTCCGTGATGGTCTTCAGCCCCCTCGATTGCGAAAATGAAGACAAACATGCCTGAAGCAAAACCAGACAGGTTAATAAACGTGAAAAAGAAATGCCTGTTCTCATAGTAATTATCAATTCGGATTCCGCAGCCGGATATCACTTCTTATAAATAACACTTATAAAGATAACGACTTTCAGAATAAATACATCAGGGGTTCCTTTGCAGCCTCAGTTACATGTTCTGAATGTGAACTAAAATGAAATTCAATTGTTAATCCTGCACCTCACAAACAACAATGACGACTATGAAAGAAATCGACAATATCTTAATAAAGCAAGTCGAAAAGAATAAAACACCTTCTGTTCAATACATCATTTTCAACACTGACAGTATTATTCATCGATTTCAATTTGGACTGGCTGATATAAAGAATAAAATAAACACATCGGAAAATACAACTTACAATGCTTTTTCTGTAACAAAGACCTTTACAGCTTTAGCAATTATGCAATTAGCCGAACAGAAAAAAATTGATATTGATCAATCGATTAGAAATTATTTATCCGGCTTCCCTTATTCGCCCGAAATTACTGTCCGGCAACTGATGACACATTCAGCCGGAATTCCCAATCCTGTTCCTTTAGGCTGGATACATCGGGCAAATGAGCATCAATCGTTTGACAGAAATAATTTTTTCCGGGAGGTTTTTTCCAAAAATAGTAAGACAAAATCGAAACCAAATGAAAAATACGCTTACTCAAACCTCGGATATGTTTTGCTCGGACAACTTATAGAGCAGGTTTCCGGATTAAATTATGAAGATTACATCCGGGAAAATATTTTGAAAAAACTAAATATTAAACCTGGTGAATTGGATTTTACAGTAACCGGTATTAATCCGCACGCAAAAGGGTATCATAAAAAATTTAGCATCTCAAATGCTGTTCTGGGCTTTTTTTTAGACAAGTCAAAATTTGTGAACGGAACTGAAGGCAGATGGAATTCGTTTTATGACAATTATGTCAATGGTGCTTCGTATGGTGGCTTAATCGGTACTTCAGATGCTTTTGTAAAATACATTCAGGATCTGTTAAAACCCAATAGCAGGTTAATATCAGATAATTACAAAAAAATCCTGTTCACCGAAAATTATACAAACGATAATAAAGGGACCGGAATGTGTTTATCCTGGTTCAGAGGAGAATTGAACGGTAAACAATATTTTGCACATGCTGGCGGAGGTGGCGGATATTATTGTGAAATCAGAATTTACCCCGACACCGGAATCGGAAGTGTGATTATGTTTAACAGGACAGGCATGACTGACAAACGTTTTTTAGATAAACTTGACAAATACAATCTTAGTAATCCTGGCAAAAAAAAAGAAGGTGATAAGGACAGAGATTATAATTAATTCGGGTCCTTCCGGAATATGAAAAATTTTAACAGGGAAGAGTGCTCCGGTATCTGCCGGGCCGGTTCATTGGATTTCAATGCTCAGAGTTTTTGCTGAAAG
>CAZKMH010000028.1:0-13583 GCA_964553395.1 uncultured Rikenellaceae bacterium
ATAGTTGGCAACAAGGGTATTGGGTACTTCCTGATCATCATCCCGGCAAAACTTACCTCCGGAGCAGTGGATTTTTACCGGGTGGGTGTTTTTATTCAACGCCCAGCGGACGGTATCCATCCTGTAAATGCCGTTATTTCCGTACTCAGTCGTACCTGTATCCCAGTACCAGTGCCACTGGTATATGTATCTGTTTTCATTGAACTGGCGATACGGAGCCGGACCAAGGAAGAGATCCCAGTGAACGCCATCAGGAATCGGGCTATCAGGAACGTGCTCAATGGGTACACGGTACCTGTAGGTGGTTCCCTTTGCCATGTAAACTTTACCAAGTTTCCCGTCATGTACAAATTTTATTCCTTCCCTGACTGCTTTGCTGCTCCTGTAGCAGATCCCCGACTGGACAATACGGTTGTATTTTCTTGCTGCTTCAACCATTTTACGGCCTTCAGCGACATTATGGCAGACAGGTTTTTCAACATATACATCCTTTCCTGCCTGGCATGCCCACACAGTCATAAGTGCATGCCAGTGGTCAGGAGTTGCAATAGAAATAACATCCAGATCCTTGTCATCCAGAAGTCTGCGGAAGTCGACTTCCGTTTGTGGCTTTGCACCGAACAGTTTCTCCACATTGGTAACAACTCCCGGAAATAATCTTTCATCCACATCACAGACTGTTTTAATCATGACATTTGGAATCCTGGCATAAGTGTTAATATGGACAATACCTCTTCCATTTATCATACCTCTGACCTTAACACGGTTCCCGCTGATTCCGGCAAGTCCTATATTGATCCTCTCGTTAGGACTCCTTGTGATCATATTCCTGACAAATGCAGGAGCTGCCATGACACCTCCGGCAGCTGAGGCTGATCTGTTGACAAATTCCCGTCTTCTCATTGATTTTCCTGGTTTGGTTTCTTATTTGGATTGATTATTATTTGAGAATGATTATTAGTTAAGAATGATTATTAGTTAAGAATGATTCTTAATTAAGAATGATTCTTATTTGAGATTTATTATTATTTGATATCCATTCTTATTTGATATTCATTCTTATTTGATATTCATTATCACTTAAGAATCGTTATTATTTAAGAATCTTTCTCATGCAAGGATAACCCCAACTTTAATACCTCACTCCAGTATGTTCCTCATATATTCCACACATTTTGCAACTTCCTTCGCTGCATCCGAACCATCCGGAATGGGATACTCAAGCTCTATATCCACACTGATTGGCCATTTTTCCTTCTTGAGAAGAAGTAATATATCGGCAATTGGCGTTTCACCTTTACCAAAAGGCATATTGGCACCCGCAGGCGTGCTTTTCGGCCCTGTCTTGTCTTTTATGTGAATGCTGCGCATCTTGTCGTGATACTTTATTATTATATCGTTTGGATGCAATCCTGTTGCTCCATAATAGTGCCCGGCATCAAGGTTGAGCATATTGGCAGGTGAATATGTAAAGATAGGATCGAAGGAAAATCCGGGTTCTGCCGGCTGACCATGAGTATGGTACATAGCCAGGCTCTTATGCTTTTCAGCGAATTTGCCCAGGCGCTGGATCGCTGTCTCACTGTATTCATCGGTTATACCTATTGTTCCCAGCGCTTTGGCAGCAGTGTATGCATAATCTATCTCCTCATCCGACCAGGAAGAAGGAGCAAACTTGGCTATATGAACATCAATCCCGGCATTATTGAACTTTTTACGCATTTCTTCATATTTTGACATAGGCAGGGAAAGCCTCCACTGTCGCTGCGCCTCCCTGGCTGTATCCATGGCTTTGGCAAGATCGGCTTTTTCCTGATCAGTCATTTGCACACCCCGCGGCCTCTGAGGCATTGCCGGTATTCCCAGATCCTCCTCGGCAACAAGCCTTAATTCAATCGAATTAATACCGGCAAGCAGTAGATACCCAATTACATCCTCAACTTTATGTGGCATACCACGATAACTATAGGTAGTACATCCAAGCTGTACACCTGCAACTTTGGAATTTGGTTTTTTCTGCTTGTTGCCGGATGCACAGGAATAACCTGCCGGTATCACAGCAATTGCCGCAACTGCCGTTGCGGCAGTACCTAAGAATTTACGTCTTGAAATAGTTTGTTTTTCCATATTCGTTCCTATTAGGGTGATTATGTAATTTGATTTTCAAGGTTAAAGTATCTTATAAAGTTATTTATTCCAATTGTTAAAACAAACACTTTTAACTCATTTAACAATTATTAGCACTCGGATTCAATCATAATATAATATCAGCTTATATCAAAAAACATCAGCGGGCGTTGGGTTCTGCCTGCTGATGTAATCTGAAAATAATATCTGATACTGATCAGATTATTGAGGATATCCCGGATTCTGAGGAAACTCGGCATCAATATTCAGGTCGATCTGCGAAAGTGGTATTGGCCACAAAATATGATAATCCTGAATATTTAAGGTCGGATTTTTGGGATTGTTATTGTATTGCCTTACTCTCTGAACAAGTAACCCCATTCTTCGCAGGGTAATATGCCTCCATTCTTCTCCATAGAGCTCCCTGGCACGCTCATCGAGAATATACTCGATATCAACATCTGCTTCCAAAACAGGTGGTGCATTAGCTCTGCTTCTGACTGCATTTATATCAGCCGTTGCAAGGTCTGTTCGCCCCAGACCAAGATGCGCTTCAGCACGTAGCAGGTACGTTTCTGCAACACGCATTGCATAAACATCCTGGTGTGTATACCCGCCGCCTGATTGTGCCGGATTATCAAAATGGTTACAGGGATCAGCAAACTTCATGAAATAAGGGTATATATACTGGGATGAATCCCTCATCGGATCTCGTTTGCCTGCATCATATTCAGCAGCAAAAAGGTCGAATGTAAGCTGTTGCTGATGATAAATGGATTCCGGATTATCGAAATAGAATTTCCGCTTTATGCTGTGTTTGGCATTCCTTATATCCTGATCCCAGCCGCTCCGGTTCCATATCGTGTATGCAGCATAATCAGTGGGATGAACCCATGATACAGGGCGACCCAGTGTATCAGAATAACCGGTATATTTACCGGCTACAAGTTCACCGCGAAAAGCTTTTTTACCATCAGGGGCATTCCCCCACCTGAAATAAGCAGGGCCCATGCCTCTTTCACCGCTCCAGGAAGCACCTCCGGTAACCAGCGGTTCAAACTGTATTGCCCATATGGTCTCCTTATTCTCAGGTAAGTTCTGATTTCCATACCTGAAAAGGTCATAGTAAACGTCGCCTGACCCGAAAACATCATTCTGTGCCCCGAAACGTGATGTCATCAGACCATACTCACCACCATCTATTATTTCAGAAGCTGCATCCACAGCCGGTTGAAACTTACCCTGGTTCAGATATACCTCGGTCAGAAGATGCCAGGCAGCGGCCTGAGTGATCCTACCGGGAGCCTCTTCATCTCCCCGCCCGGGCAGATTATCACTGGCAAATACAAGATCATCTTCTATTTGTTTGTAAACATCGGCTTTAGGGGTTCTTGTAAAATCAGCTTTGGCTGACTTGATGACTTCAGTTACAAGCGGTACATCACCAAAGTATGAAACCAGGATACGGTAAGCATAAGCCCTGAAAAACATAGCCTCAGCTTTGAATGCATTCTTCTGGGCATCACCCGACCAGATGGCCGGATCTGAATTATCTACCTGTTCAATAAGTACATTGGCTCTTTGTATCAGTTCATAATTCCGGGTCCAGTACTGTAAAACATATGACGATCCCGGGACCAGGTAATTTACATAGTTGCATAAAAAGCGTGTGCTGTTGGGATCCTCCCCGTGAAAGGCTACATCAGTTCCAACACCTCTCCACATGCTCCCCTGGTCCTGATCACCCCAGAACCAGTAGTTACGGAATGTGTAATGCAATCCTGAAATACCCTGTCTGATCCCTGCAACCGTTGTATAAGCGTTCTCGGGTGCAAGAAAATCGAGGGGAGTCTCCTTCAGTATATCTACTTCATTACAGGAAGAAAGCATTAATAACAGACTACCTGCAAGGACTGTCCACTTTCTGCTTATTTTACATAAGTATTTTTTCATCGTTTTGTTTTTTTAGGTTTCATTATTAAACATTTACCCATAGTGAAAATCAGATTAGAATGTAACTCTGAAACCTGCAGTTAAGTTCCTCATCACCGGTTCATCGCTGGTACCTGATTCAGGATCCCAGCCTGACCATTTAGTCCAGACATAGGGATTCTTGCTGGCTATGTAGAACTGACATGACTGGAGCTTTAGTGTCCTGAGTAAATTAGTGCCGAACTTGTACGACACGGAAACATCCTGTAACCTCACAAAACTCCTGCTCTCATAGATCCCGCTTGACACAGCAGGTGAGTTATATACCCCGGTAGCATTGTCTACCCCGTTATCAGGTGTCCAGTATGGACGTACTGCAGAAGCATTAATCCTGAGGACATTATCTGAACGGAAGTCAACATTTACAACAGAAGCATTATTCGCTATATAATAATTTTTGCCTCCCTGTATTGAATTTATGAAGCATGAAAGAGAAAAGTTCTTGTAAGTTAAAGTATTATTTAAGCTGAACCTGTAACTTGGTGTACGGTATCCAATAATTTTCCTGTCATAAGTCGGTTCAATTGAACCGTTTTTATCCATATCAACATATTTATACTGCCCGGGATACCAGTTTGCGAGAATATTTCCGCTGTAGAGCTCCTCCTCGGTCCAGAGACCTCCTGCCATTTCATAATCATATTCAGCGGTGATAGGTTCCCCTACAAACCATTCGTTACCAATATCCTTGTCATTTTCATCACCATAAAGTTTGGTGATCTTATCCCTGTTGAGTGAAAAGACAAAATTTGTCTCCCATCCTACTTTACCGTCAAGGTTAATTGAATTAATTTCAAGCTCAATACCTTTGTTTGCTATGGCTCCGATATTTGTCCACACATTTGCGTAACCGGTTGTCGGGGGAAGAGTCCTTCGTACAAGCACATCAGTTGTTTCTGCAGTGTATAAATCTATTGAACCGGAAATTCTCCTGTCGAATAATCCATAATCTATCCCCAGATTCAGTGATGCGGTCGATTCCCAGCTCAGGTCAACATTTCCCAGGCTGCTGGGCCAGACGCCGACTGCAGTATTGGCACCATATATATAAGAGTTGGTAGACATTCTCGAGAAACTTGAATAACGGCCGATTCCCTGGTTCCCGTTTTTCCCGTAAGACGTCCTCAATTTCAGGTAAAGCCATTGAATGTCCCTGAGGAATGATTCTTCGGATGCTACCCAGCCGAGCGAGACCGACGGGAAAGTAGCAAATTTGGTGTTTACTCCGAAACCTGAATAACCATCCCTGCGAACGGTACCTGTTATCATATAGCGGTTCTTATATATGTAATTTGCTCTAGCCATGTATGAAAGACTGTTTTCTTCCCAGGCTTCTGATGCAGCAGTTACAAGTGTTCCAAGTCCCAGGTTATTAAAACCAAGAACATCATTGTCAAATCCCTGAACAGTAACTTCTGTCTCCTGTGCATGACGGTTCTCACGGCTGTAAAGCAAAGTGGCATTAACCTGGTGCTCACCGAATGTCCTTAAATAAGTAATAATATTGTTAAAGATCCAGTTCCTTTCTTCGGTTGGATTCTTTATAGCCTGTCCTTTGTTTGTACGACCATCAGGAGTATTAACGGGGTGAAAAGTGTTATCTGTACCATGGGACTGGGTAGTAGAATAATTAAATTCATAGGTCAATCCCTTTATCCATGGAACTGTTATTTTGGAATTACCTACCAGAAACAATACATCACCATAGTTTTTATTTATTATATTCAAATAAACCAGGGGATAAGTCATATAAACCTCTCCGGTAAGGAACATCTCATAATCCGGTTGACCGATCTTATTATTGGCCAGAGGACTGCAATCCCTGGCATTATCAAGGCTTGCTTCTATTCCTGACCAGTCATGATGAGTATAAGACGACACAAATCCTACAGTCAGCCAATCGGCAACTTTACTCTCGACATTGGCATGAAGTGTGATCCTCTTGTACTGGTCATTCAGCTGGATCCCCTCTTCATTTGCATAAGAGGTTGAAAGAAAGTAATTTGATCTGTCACTTTTCCCTGATAAGCTGAGGTTGTAATTCTGTATCGGTGCAATTCGCAAGACCTCATCCACCCAGTCGATTTCATTTCCCGCAATGTAATTATCCCTCTCTTCGGATGTTCTCAGCTTGGCAGCTACAAGCTCACGGTTTGTTATATCGGGTCTGACAGGTTTCCCTGCATCGCTTTCCGGATTGGTTTTATACCAGGCATAAAGATCCTGCTGATAATAATAGTCCACCAGCCTGATTGCATACTCTTCGGCATTCATCACTCTCATAGGACTATTAGTCTGATCCTGATATCCATAGTACATATTAAATCCTATGACAGGTTTTTCAGATCTTCCTTTTTTAGTCGTTATAAGCATTACCCCGTTGGCCGATCTTGATCCATAAACTGCTGCAGCACTGGCATCTTTAAGTATATCTACCGATTCAATATCGCTGACATTTATATCGGAGATCCAGCCATTATAGATAATGCCATCAAGGACAATTAGCGGTTCATCGTTTGCTGACAAAGAAGTTCTTCCCCTTATTGAAATATCCGGTTCACTTCCAGCAAGACCTGTATTTGCAACATTAATCCCCGAAGCAGCACCGGTCATGGCCTGAGCGAAGTTTGTAACTGCAAGGGTTGCTGCTTTCTCATCCATTGCGACCCTTGTTACAGAACCGGTCAGGTCACTTTTCCGCTGAGTCCCATAACCGATTACGATTACTTCATCGAGCGCCGTTGTAGATTCAGCAAGTGAGACATTGACCGTGGTCTCTCCTGACAATGCCCGCTCAAGTGTATTATATCCGATAAATGAGAACACCAGAACAGCATTCCTTTCTGGTATTGTAATGGTGTAATTCCCCCCGATATCGGTAAGAACACCGACAGTCGTACCTCTGACAAGGACATTTACTCCTGCCATAGTTGAACCGTCTTCTGCATCTGTAACTTTCCCGGAGACTGTCATCTGTTGCAGCTTATCTGACGGGTAGCCTCTATCTTTGGTACTTCCGGTGCCTGGCGAGGCATAGATACATGAAGCTCCGAACACAACCACAATGATTGTGATCTTAAGCTTCATCAATAACTTTTTGAGGTACAACAGAGTTCGTACCCCGGAATTAAAACCAACTTCCATAAGATTTAGCAGATTTAATTAGATAAATGAAAAAGAAAATCACGAAGAATTAACTGATTGTCATCCTAAAGCATGAATGATTGATTTTTTGCATAGGCTTCAAGGTTTAGGTTAGTCGGTCAGAATTGAAAATAAAATTAAACCCTAATTTTTTTATTTCCAAAACTATTTTTATTTATGCTATGCAGTCGTAAGAATCCCTGTTCCTGGCTTCCGGCTTCCGGCTTCCGGCTTCCGGCTTTATCCTGATTGGAATTTCCGTCACCGATCTCTGAATCCTGCTATTCTAAAGATTCAGCCTGTATATTCTCATTTTACAGCCTTAATTACATTATCAGTAGATTCCGGAATTATGATATTCTGAATATTTGAGCCTGGAACATCTCTCAGAATAATCTTGGGATTTTTATTTGTATCTGATATTCTGATCAGAACCATATTCAGGTCTTTTACATCATCAAAAACAAAAGCTGGTCTGAAATCGTGTTCCAGCACTTTTAGATCAAAGTTTCTCATTGTCAACCCTTTAACATGCCGCACATAAAAGCCCCATGAGGGAAGTTCGCCAAACATATGGAATTCAGGATATTCCGATTCACTCTCCGGGACATCTTCAAGACGGTGCACAGGAAGATATGCATAACCTTTGTTAGCCCTGCCGGGATAAATGATACGGATGTTCTCAAGAATAACATTTTCAACATAATGACCAGGAAGTCCTGTAATAGAAGCAGGAAAAACGTTATGAAAAAAAGCCAGTTCCGGCCCTCTGATTTCATATTTCAGGTCAGGAGCCCCAAAAGGAACCTGAACCGTAACATTTTTAATACTGATATTCTTAAGGGTTCCAATTTTACCATCAGTGTTTCTGTGACCCAGTTTGATAAAGATAGCATTCCCTGTATTGTTGGCAGTAATATCCGAGATTTCAATATTTTCAAGCACCCCGCCATCAACTGATTCCAGAGCTATGGCTGAGCGAAAAGTGTCGAAAATATAAATATTCTCAATTTTCACATTTTTGAATCCCCCAAAAGATGCAGTTCCGAATTTTATGGCGCTGGCACTTGAACGAACGGTGCAGTTAGCTATATAAATTGAGTCGTTAAGAAAATCCTTATGGTGCGACTTCAGGCAGATTCCATCATCGGCAGAATTAACATAACAATTTGTAATCCTGACATTACGGCAATCCCCGATATCCATTCCGTCGTTATTCCAGTAATCATTGCTCTCCACGGTGACTTTGTCAATTGTCATGTAAGCGCACCGGTCAAAATTAAGTACCCAGCTGGCTGAATTTTTCACGGTAACTCCTTCAATTACTATATTTTCGCATTCACTAAAATTTAAAAGTTTTGGCCTTCGTTCGGGGCGATGTCGCCTGTAGTTATATCCGGGATCATCCCAGGCTCCGGCATGAAACATGCTGTCTATTGTAAGTGCAAGTGAACGTCCCTGTCCATCAATGGTCCCTTTTCCTGTAATGCCAATGTTATCAGCACCAACTGCATTTATAAAATGCAACAACTTGCCGTCTATGACATAATTAAAAGGATCAGTGCTTCCGAGTAAAACTGCATTAACTTCGAGGTTTAATGTAACACCAGGTTTAAGGGTGATGCAGCCTGCAAGAAACCTGCCCTCGGGAATAATTACAGTTCCTCCCCCTGACCCGGCGACAGCGTCAATGGCCGACTGAATTGATTTTGTATTCAGGGTCACACCATCTCCTTTTGCACCCAGCGAAACAATATTAATTACCGTGGAACTTTTAATATTTATGCTGCCCATACCAGCAGGTTCATTGCCGTCAGCCCAAAGTGAAAGAGTTAATAAGCTGAATGTGATCACTGAAATAATACAATATTTTAAATTTCGTCTCATAGGGATAAAAATTACGATTCTTGTTAACATATTCATTTAAAAAAATTGACCTCAAAAAGCAAAGAGGGTGTCTTAAAAGTCTTCTTTTGAGACAGCCTCTTCAATAGTGAGCATTAGCAATAGTTATAATCAATACCCTTCGTTTTGCGAAATCTGTGGTGAAGATCTGTCAATTTCATGCTGAGGTATCGGACGAACCAGGTGATGATCATCCAGCGTCCCTTTTTTCTTTGTCCAGGGATTCATTTTTTTCGCACGTTCAACCAGTGTCCCGGTCCGTTTCAGATCCCACCAGCGGTTGAATTCGCCCATTAATTCACGGGCACTTTCGTCAAGGATAAGGTCTACGGAAATGGTCGCAGGCGTTGCTCTATAGGAGACCAGTTCCATGGAATTAATATCCTCGGGAAATTTTGCACACATTGGATCAACTCCCACTCCAACAGCCCGGTCGAGGACAGAGTTATAATAAACATCTGCACCTCCCAATGCTCCCCCGGTTGCACCTTTTACAATAGCTTCAGCGGCTATGAGATAAGCTTCTGCCGAACGGAAAAGGGCAAAATCAAAAGTTCCGTAACCATCACCATACTGAATCCCAGGTTGCCAGAATTTCCACATCAGAGGTGTCTGGCCATTCAACCTTGATGTTTGAGGCGAACCATACTGATCAATGCTTATTACTGTGTACTTTTTTGTACCCCCTATATCAATTCCTTTGTCATTTAATGATAAAACCATATTCCAGGGAGGGAAATAAACAACAGTGTCGCCTTTTACATAGCTGAGCTTAAGATCTGGATCACTAAGACTGTACCCATAGTCTGGTGCATCCTTAAGAGCATACTGGGCATCCACAAAATTATGCGCGTACCTGCTGTCATTCTGCGGATCGAAAAGCCTGTACATGGCAGGTGCCGTAATTACCTGGCCCAAATGCCTGTTATAATCGTTTGTTCTTCCAAGGTTACCCGGATAATGCTCACCGCTTCCTCCAAACATTGAATGATAGCCATTGCCCGGTTGAGCTGCTACTTCATTGCCATATGTTAGTATATCGCTGCTGTATTGAACCGTAAAAACAACTTCACTGTTCCGGTCATTCTGGGAACCGGTGTATTGTTTTAAAGGATTCTCATCATGTAGCGGGAACAATGTTTTATATTGAGGAACCAGTGGATAGGCTGCAATTACTTTATCGGCCCACGTTAATGCACTTGTAAAATCGGCAACACTTCCGCCGAGGGAATTTTTATAATTCCAGCCCCTTGTAAGATACACCTTTGCAAGTAAAAACTGAGCAGCACCTTTAGTTGCCCGTCCATAATCAGTAGCTGTAACCGGTAGCGCTGCTTCAGCTTCGGTCAGATCCTTAATTATCTGGGAATAGATTTCCGAGGAGGACACTCTTACTACGGCTTTTTCGGGAGCTTTTGTTTCTGTTAATGGCATTGGAACATCCCCCCAGGTTTGAACAAGATAGAAAAAGCTCAGTGCCCGTAAAAATTTTGCTTCCCCGATTCGGGCTTCCTTTCTTGCTGGATCAACATAGGTTATATCTCCAGCCCGGTTAATGGCTGTATTAGTACGACCAATTTCACGATACAATATATCCCAGAAGCTTGATAAATCACCAAGAGAAGCACTTAATGTAACATCATACATCTCGAAAGGTGATGCTGTGGTGACTGCCGGATTATTCCATCCTCCCTGGGTAAAAATATCGGTTCCGTTCAATCCAAGATTTATTCTGTCCTGAGTTGAGATAATATCGCGGGTTAGCGGATAACATGCCTTTATAAGATCTTCATATCCGTTTTCATCTATAATATACGAATCGGATGTTACATTCGAAATGGATTGTTCCTTAAGGAAATCCTCACACCCTGCTCCCATAAAAATGATGAAAAGCGCAAGTGAAAATTTAAATATTCTATATTTTTTCATTATATTGAATTTTTTATGTTACACAGATTGTATTTAAAATGAGACGTTTACACCAAATAACCAGGTGGCAAAAGGGACATCATCCTGGTAAGTACCTGAATTGAATTCAGGATCCATCCAGATGTTGGTTTCTTTTGTCAGGATCAACGCATTATTTGCCTGTATGTAACATCTTATGGTTCCAATATTCATCCTCTCAAGCAAATTCTTTGGAAGAGTATAACCCAGGGTAACATTTGAAAGTCGCCAGAAACTTGCATCCTTATATTGAATTGCTTCACGGTAAGGATTGGACTGCCAGACCCCGAAATAATCATTGGTAGGATTTTCGGTGGTCCAGTAATTGAGATTTAGCCTGTTATAACGGTTGCTGCCCAATTCACCAAATGTTCCGGACAACATTGCATTCCGGAATTGAACTCCCTGTCGGGTATAGATAAAAAATGAAAGATCCCAGTTCCTGTAATTTATTGTATTTGTGATCCCTGCAATCCAATCCGGCAATTCATTTCCCAGTACAATCCGGTCATCGATGTCGGCTGATGATGATATTTTATCGTCATTATTCTGATCCACAACTTTTACCGAGCCGGGAACCTGTCCGTAGACGGCTGCTTCTTCGGCTTCATCTGTCTGCCATATCCCGTCAAATTCATAATAATAATTGGTTCTCAATGACTCACCGACAAAAAGCTTGTTGGCAATGTCCCTGGTGACTGTTCCGCCGTAAAGTTCAAGGATTTCATTATGGTTGGTTGAAAAGTTGATGCTCGTGGACCATCTGAAATTTCCCTTTTCAACATTAACTGTGTTTAAGGTGATTTCTACCCCGCGGTTCAGCAGTTTTCCGACATTGGCAGTAACAGCACTAAAGCCCAGCGAAGAAGGTAACGCAACATTTTGAATTAAATCTTTTGTCTTTTTGTCGTAGTATTCAAAATCAACTGCTATCCTGTTTTTCAGAAAGCCCATATTTAATCCGAAGTTGATTTCTGAGCTATTTTCCCATTTTAAATCGGCATTTCCGATATTATTAGGAGCATATCCATAAGCAGCCGTACCATTAAAATCGTAGGCAGTTTTTCTTAAATAGGCCTGTGTGCTGTAAGGTGAAACTACATCGTTACCGACCTCACCATAACTTAAGCGGATTTTCAGATCAGAAAAAACGTTGAGGTTTTTGATGAAAGTCTCATCTCCTGCCCGCCAGGCAAGAGCCACAGAGGGAAAAAATGCCCATTTGTTTCCTTCTGCGAGAACCGAAGATCCATCGTAACGCCCTGTCACGGTTAGCAGGTATCTTTCATTAAATATATAATTTACCCTTCCCATGAAGGACAAAATTGAACGCTCAATCAGATTACTGCTTACTCCGTTAATTAATGCAGCAGTATTTATCGCATACCAGCCTGAATTGTAAGGCAGGTTTTCTACCTGTATCCCTGATGTCTCAAATCTTTCCCGAAGAGCGCTCTGTGCTGCTGTGATATTCAGATCGTGCATCCCCGAAACAACCTTGTAGTTTAAAATATTATCCCAGGTATAAGAAGAATTCACGTCGTTTGTAGTTAATGCAATCGGCAATTTATTTAACCTGGCTTTAGAATCCTTTCCCCGGAACTCCCCTCGACGACTGCCGTAAACGGAAGCTGACAAAGACGATTTAAAAGACAAACCCTTTAACGGTGTCAATTCAATGTAGCCATTCCCAAGAAAGCTGGAAACCCGGGTTTCATCCTGGAAATTCTCAGCTGCAACTTCCAGAATAGGATTCTGGATCTGGGTGTCTTTAATCCCCATCCAGAAAGCATAACCATTAACATCTTTGTCGTTGGTTTCCGACGGATTTACCAGGTCCTTATAATAGATCGAACCGGTCGGCCGCACCCGGTATGCCCCCCTCAAAGTTTCGTTTGACCCGAGATTTAATATGCTGTATGTATAGTATGTTGTAAAACCTGCTTTCACCACTTTATTCAATCTACTGTCAATGGTTCCTTTTAAATTGTACCTTTCATAACCAGTATTTAAAAGGTTGCCCCTTTCATTTAAATAGCCGGTCGAGAAGTAATGGGTCGTGTTTTCATTTCCTCCTGAAAGCGCAATCACATGACTTGTCTGTAATGAAGGATCAGTAACCTGATCAACCCAGTCAACACTCCTTCCGGCCTGAACATTAGCCAGTTCTGTAGCTGTCCAGACCGGATTTGCACCAGGATTTTCTGCTTTGACTACATCGTTGTATGCATGATAGAATTCCTGGGCAGTCATCATGTCCGGCAGATGAGTCGGTACTTTAACACCTGCATATCCTTCGTAAGTGACTTTGGTTTTTCCGGTTGCTCCTTTTTTGGTAGTGATGATAATCACACCATTTGCTCCCCGCGAACCATAAATTGCAGTCGCTGATGCATCTTTTAAGATATCTATAGTTTCAATATCGCTGGGATTAAGTGTATTTAATTTCCCTCCCATTACACCATCTA
>CAZKMH010000028.1:13683-16824 GCA_964553395.1 uncultured Rikenellaceae bacterium
GTTTCAATATCGCTGGGATTAAGTGTATTTAATTTCCCTCCCATTACACCATCTATAACCACCAATGGTTCGCTGCTGAAGCTGATGGAATGAACTCCGCGAATATCGATATTGTAATTGGAACCAGGCCTGGAGTTAATTTTGTTCACATTGACTCCTGAAATCTGACCCTGAAGGGCACTTGCAGTCTGAACCGGATTTATTTTTACTATGTTCTCAGACTTAACAGAACCTACTGCTCCTGTCACATCTCTCCTTCTTGCAGTTCCGTAACCAATAACGACAACTTCATCCAGACCAAATGCTGATTCGACCATTGTTACATTGATCTGGGCTGACACTCCGACAGGTATTTCCTGTGGCTGCATCCCGACAAATGTAAATGTCAGACTTTGTGCACCCGGAGGTGCCTGGATACTGTACTTTCCGTCAGTCCCAGTTATTGCTCCCAGATTCGTTCCTGTTACAACAACGTTTACACCAGGCATAGGCTCACCATCCTTGTCGACAACAATTCCGGTTATCATTCTTTGACTAACATCGATCATCCCGGAACCGTTATCCGGTCGAGCGTACTGTGAATCAGTTTTGTCTCCGTAAACATTGAAAATACTTACAATTAAGATGAGGGTGGATAGCTTCAAAATTCTCAGATATTTTTTTTCGCAAACATGAGCTTTCAATGCTTGCGGAAAATTGACAGTTTGTTTCATAAATTTTAATGTTTTAGAAGGTTATGAATTAAAACGCATTATACCATGATTACCAATGGTTTCACTTCATTAAAACCAGGAAAAAATAGGTTTTACGGTACCTTTATGTTTTATAAAAGTGATCGTTAAATGAATGTTTCATAGGCAGCAGGTTAATAGGTTCAAAATGTGGTGATACATTATAAACCAGAAAGTTCCCAAATTGTTAATTCAGATCCTTCAATTTATTCCCTTTAAATGTGTTATTTGTAAGAATTAAATCCTTAACAACGTATGATTCAACACCATAGCCATTATTATATTGGAGGATATTATCGATTATTGAAATTTTGTCTGATCCCTTAAACAGAAATTCATTCATAATTCCGCTTTGGTCGTTTGCCTCAATGAAGCTTTTCCTGATACTGATCCCAGAGGATTCCGAAATCACTATTCCATAATAACCGTTACGGGCAATTTCACAGTTCTGAACCTCGACATCGCTGCAATGATCCAGTGCTATTCCGCTGCCATAAGGAGATGTGTCCAGTCTTGAATCCCTGATCTTTATCCCACTGCTATACGTCAACAAAAGATTATGCTGCAGTTTTGATCCGGGAACAACCGAGGATCCGTTCTCGGTGAAATCGCAACAGACAACATTTACACCCGATGCCCCGCTGATAAAGACTCCGTTATATGTACAGTTCTGAACAGTCAGATTCAGAAGGTTGATGTTCTTCATCAGTTTTCCCTCTGATGACCTGAAGATTATCCCTCCATGGTTGTACTGATTCCTGTACGATCGTACCGAGTTTGGATCTGATGGCGGAACAGGTGTCAGTGCGCCTTCAACCACCAGATCACGGATTGTGATATCGTGCATATCCGGATCAAGGTTTTGTATTACATCCCTGCTGCCTGATGATTTACCATGAATCAGAATCGTACCCGGACCTTCACCAGCCAAAGTTACACCACCTGGAAATTTCAGCGTTCCAGGTAAATTGTGTACTCCCGTTTTTGCGACAACCCAGCGACCTGTTCCGGCCACTGAGTCAAGGGCTTTCTGTATAGATTCGCCGGGATCGACAAACAATGAATTTGCAGGAAATCTGACATTGGATTTCACTCCGGCCCCGGCGGGCCAGGCTGTTTTATTCGGTTGTGGAATGCCTGATTTTTTCGGTATCGAAGCCGAAGGCACCCTCACTGCCGTCAGAATGCTGCGTGATGCACGCTGCCTTAAAGAATCAGCTGCCTGTTTAGTATAGGGCACATCAACACCCTTCGAAGAATAATGCCGGTATACATATTCATAAATGTCGCTGAGATTTTTTGCTCTTTCCGAAATGATCCCATAGGAATGTGGCGTATGTCCGAGAAGAAAACCGGCAGTATATTCATATCCCAGGGCTATCCTGTTATTTCCTATTGAAAACAGGTCAACGCCCTGTGTATAAGCCACTTGTGCTGCTCCGGCAAATTCTCCAAGTCCAAGCTGGACATGTCCCTGGTCGCGAGTGCTCTCCTGGCACTGGCCGGAGGGATGAATATATTTAAATATGCTTCCATTGACGGGACTGTAATAAAAGTTCTTAACAGCATCATCAAATATTTCCCGGTTATCTGTAAAAATGGCTAAGGCAAGAAGCGAATGAATTATCATCCCGTTCCAGTTTCCATTAGCCTGAGGAAAGTAATACCTGAGAAGCGGATAATAAACAGTCATCAGCATTTCCGTGAACCTGCCGATGTCCTCGCTTTTCCATCCCGAGTCTGTATACTTCAGGATCTCGGCAGCATTACAGAATTTGTACCCCGTCAGTCCTGCTATCAGTTTGGCATCGTTAAAATCAAAGTCGCGCAGCACCTGAGACCAGGCATTAATGGTTGCAACTGCTTTTTCGGCATATCTTTTATCGCCGGTGATATACCAGATAAGAGCAGCATTATAAGCGAGATCCACACTACCGGAAAGTTCGTTGCCTCCTATATTTGGTTTTCCGTATGGCCCGCGCATCACATGTTCGTGGGGTTTCACTTCATAATTGAGATCCGTCCTGGTTTTCATCCTTTCAAAAGCATTCTTCCAGGGTTGTTCTCCCTTCAGGACCAGGTCTTTCATATACTGCAGATCTGCTTCTGACTGGTCAACGCCGGGATGGACAAACTTCTGAGCCTGAAGAACCTGAGTCAATAGCAGACTCAGTACAACAACCATTGTATTTCCGAATACTCTTTTCATACCTTTTGGCATTAATTTTCCTCGAATGAACTGGTCAATAAATTGAAATAATAAATGTCTAAAATAAGAAATGATCTCCAAGAATCGTCTATAATTTCTCTTATATATAAACGCGTTGTGCAGTTAACCATCTTCACTGGCTGCATGTACTCATCCCCCCGGCCCCCTTCTTAAATCACACGTACTCATCCCCCAAACCCC
>CAZKMH010000029.1:0-16642 GCA_964553395.1 uncultured Rikenellaceae bacterium
AGTCAGGAGAAAAACAGCAGATAAACATAAATCTCAATCTGATTGTTATATATTTGTATAAACTCAAATAGAACCTCAATAATTAACAGATTGAAACTTTACATTAAAAATATGGTCTGCGGCCGATGTATAATGGTAGTGAAATCCGAGTTGGATAAACTAAGGTTAAATTACTCAAGTATTGAGTTGGGTGAAACTGAAATAATGGGAGATCTTTCAACAGAACAAATGAATTGTCTGAAAGTTGTCCTTAAAACAGCCGGACTTGAAGTGATAGAAGATAAAAAAAGCATTCTGGCCGGGAAAATAAGAACAATTATAATGGAACTGATCCATTATAATGAAGAACAAAGCAAAATAAAACTTACCGATTACCTGAGCAAAAAACTCAATTACAGTTATCCGTACCTTTCTAATATATTTTCCGAAGTTAATGGGACAACCATTGAGAAGTTTTGCCTGGATCAGAAATTAGAAAGGGTAAAAGAGCTACTGGTATATGATGAGCTCAGCCTTACCGAAATTGCCTGGAAACTTAATTACAACAGTGTATCCCATTTGTCAAACCAGTTTAAGAAAAAGACAGGGCTTTCTCCAACCCACTTTAAAAACTTAAAGTATAAAAATCTCAGCCCTTTGGGGGATGTGTGAATAATGTAACCTATTCCTGGAAATATATAACAGTTCTCAGATTGAAGGATTGCAACTTTGTAACTGAATTATTATTTGTTATAAACAAAAAATATGGAATTGTAAAAGGTTTTGTACTCATAAAATTCAAAATTTCAAATAGTTAATTTAAAATTATCACATCATGGCTGTTCTTAAAGTTATTGAAATCATGACATCATCGCCCAAAAGCTGGGAGGATGCAACAACAATCGCTGTCAAAACTGCAGCGGAAACCGTAAAAGGAATACGCTCAGTTTACATTCATCATTTGAGTGCGTTAGTGAAGAATAATAAAATCTCTGAATTCCGTGTCAATGCTAAGATCACTTTTGAGGTTCTGAACTGACCGGTAATAAACAGTTAAATGTCATTCTTTTTTAGAAACCATTTTTACTGACAATAAATTGCTCTGTATCAGCTACTAAATTACACCTGACAGGTCGGCACAATCGGTACGGGCACTCTCTGACTATTCAGTAACAACCTGATGTTTGTCAACCAGCTAATCCCGATCTTAAATGATGAGGTTCTTCAGAAAGTACCACAAATGGTTAGGAATTATTTATGCCCTGATCATTTTATCTTATGTCTTTTCAGGAATAATACTGAATCACCGTAAAGTTTTTTCATCAATTGATGTTAACAGAAAACTGCTTCCCGCAGTTTACAGATATAATAACTGGAACAATGCCGCTGTCAGATCCACCCTGAAACTATCCGCCGACAGTATACTGGTATATGGTAATATCGGTATTTGGCTTACTGACAGCAGCTTCACCAGGTTTACAGACTTTAATTCAGGGTTTCCAAAAGGTATTGACAACCATAAGATCTTCCGGATCATAAGGACCTCCAGCAATAAACTTGTTGCAGGAGCATTGTCCGGACTTTATATCCTTGAACCGGAACAGAATAAATGGATTGCAGCCACTCTTCCTGTCAGGGATAAGAACATAACGGATATTATTCAGATAGATGACACGGTTTACCTGCTTACCCGTTCATTACTGCTTAAGACCGGAGATCTTAAGAAATTCAGCGTTTCACAGCTCCCACCTCCCGAAGGATATGATAATAAAGTAGGCCTTTTTAAGACTTTATGGGTAATTCACAGCGGCGAAATTTATGGTCTGGCCGGCAAACTCGTTGTTGATTTTGCAGGCCTTGTCTTTGCCTTTTTGACTATCACCGGTTTTATTGTTTTTGTAAATAAGACCATTTTAAAAAAGGAGACTAAACCGGCAGATTTAAAGGCAAGACTGAAGAGATCGAACAGGTGGAATATCAAATGGCATAATAAGCTTGGATGGATCACTATTATCCTGCTGATCCTGAATACTCTCACAGGCATGTTCCTTCGTCCGCCTCTTCTGGCTCTGATCGCATATTCGAAGGTCAATAAGATCCCTTTCACCGAACTTGCGGACGTCAATCCATGGTTTGATCAGTTGCGGCGGATCACTTATGACCGGGAAAGGGACAGATTCGTTGTTGCAACTTCCGAAGGATTTTATTATTCCGATGATAATTTTCACACCGATCTTAAGAAGTTCATCCATCAACCGCCTGCAAGCATAATGGGAGTTAATGTTCTTGAAAAGACCGCCACTGATACATACCTGGTTGGCTCCTTTGAAGGCCTTTTTGAATGGAACTCCGGAGACGGGGAAATATTTGATTACATAAAGAAGCAGAAATACTTACCGCCTTCTGAAAGAGGTCGGCCCATCGGCGACTTCCTGATTTCAGGTTTCACAAGTGATTATAAGGACCGGGAATTCTACTTTGATTACACTTCCGGGGCGGGGATGATCAGCGGATCTGAAAGCTTTCCGCCGCTACCCGGGAACGTGATAGATAAAACACCCATGTCGTTGTGGAATGTAGCCCTCGAGATTCACACGGGAAGAATATACCAGCCGGTCATCGGAGATTTTTATGTCCTGATCGTTCCCCTGACAGGTCTGATAGTTTTGTTTATTCTGATATCGGGCTTTATAGTCTGGCTCAGAATCAGGAAAAATTCATAAAGTCTTAATTCTGTTGCCTCAATGCTTCCCTGGTTACCGGTGACTCTTTTCCGGAATGTATATTGTAAATTCTTCCGAATGTTTCTTTTGCTGCGTTAACCAGCTCATTATAAGGACGATCAGTAACATCAACAAAACCGATATTGTAATTTTCACCATCATTACGGCCGGTTGGCGGCTGATCGATCCACTGAAACCAATGAGTTCCGATAATTGCCGGATTTGCCGCAGCATTTTCGACATAATACCGATAGGCAACTCCCCGTTCCTCCTGATTTGATGTTTGTGCCAGTCCGGGAGCAAGTCCGCGTCCGGGTACTCCGAAATGAAATTCTCCGATTATCATCGGCAGTCCTGTCAGTTCCGAAATCCTTTTAATTATATTGGGATTGACCGTATAACCGTAACTGTTAAAACTGAATACATCAAATCCATTTGACGCTTTTATGATGACATCAGGGGCTGAACCTCCGAACCTCAGACCAAGATTAAGATGATTTGGATCATGTTTTTTGATCGCAGAATTGACTATATTTATGAATTTAGCATAGGTTGCATGCACAAATGCTTTACGATTTTCGGGGGTATCTCCCTTTTCAAGGAATTGTTTAAGCGCCGTCTTCATCGGTGTATCGTCACCCGATAGAATTACGTTGACAAACTCCTCTTCCCTGTTTGGCCATGCCGGTTCATTACCAATGAAATATCCGAGAAGGAAAGGATCATTCTTTCGCGGGGTACACTGACTGGACGCCGCATCATCAACTGATTTTTCATAACCAGGATCATAAACATCAGGCATACCCATTACCCCGGTCTCGATCCCCCATCCACGAAGAGTTGCCACGTAAGCTTTCCGCCCGCTTCCGCCGATTGTGGCATCCGACCAGTTTGCAATTGTATTGAGGCCCCAGTTATCCATGCGCCTGACAGTGAAATCCATCCATTTCTGATACCATTCATTTCCGAAACGGCGGTAAAGATTCCAGCTGATAAAAGATGTGGCCGGCCGTGCAGAAGGATTAGCGGGCTGGCCCGCCATTCCGCTTGCTGAAGATATTTCTTCGCCGGGAGGCATTAAGGTGAAAATGTATTCCCTTCCTTTTATCCGTGAGAATTCAGACCTCGGCCCAATGCCTGTCGATCCTGTTGAGAAGAAGAGGTAACCTTCAGGATCAACAAACCACCATTTGCCATCGATCTGCTCTACACGGAAAAATCCTGTTGATTTTACTTTGGTTTCCAGGAATCCACTATACTGTGAAGTGTTGAAATCTCCCGGCAGCAGAGCTTTATCTTCGTCATCCCATGCTTTTCTCAGATCCTCAAATGTTTTAGCTTTCCCGGGCCAATCGTCAGGGATCCACTGACCAAACTCATCAACCAGCGGAACGGGACCAAAAATGGTATCCATGGGGTTCATTGTAAGCTGAACATTTCGGATTTCGAGCACCGGAGATCCGATAGGAAGCCTCATTGACACTCCCAACGAATCTACCTTACTGATTGATCCGACAGCGCTTGAGAATCCGATCCAGTACCCCGGACGTGCAGTCTTGCCAATTGCCGCCAGATCCATCCCTTTTGTGTTCCTTGTTCTGAAATGGACAAGTGGAATCGAAGCGCGAATCCACGGACCCTGAAAAGGTTGTATTGTTAGTCTGCGTATTCCTGCCGTATCATAAAGCTTGAGATCAAACCGTTGGGTGGTGGTTGACTTTAATTCAAACGTGAGAAATCCGAAAGACGACCAATCTGAAGGTAAATCAGGATTTAAATCTTTTATTGCCCACTTCTGTTCTGATACTTCTCCCTCAAAATTTACTCTAACTGGTTCTTTTTCAGCACTACAGCCTGTTAAGATGATAAGAACCGATATTGTTAATGATAACGAGAAGCTTTTCATAATCAGATTATTTAAGTAATTATAACAGTACCCGGTTATTTGTAATTTGTAAGATGCATTATCAAAATTAATGAAAAATTTGCAGATCTGCAGGAAGAGATTCCCCTTTCAATGAACTTAATCATCCGGTATTTTGTTTCACAACGTAAATGGACAATAAAATGTTAATATTATTGACTTTAAGTCTTCTCTTCGTGCACTCATGTACTAAAGAGCCTGCAGGAACCCAAACTGAAGATCCCACTGTAAATATCGAAACCATTCTGACCGGATATGAAATAATCTGGGGGATGGATTTCCTTCCGGATGGTGATCTGATCTTCACTGAGAAGCGAGGGAAAGTATATAGAAAATCCGGGGAAACAATTACGGAGATTACTGGTTTCCCGGCAGTTCTGTCTTCCGGACAGGGCGGATTACTGGATATCAGTGTACACCCTGATTATTCAAATAATGGCTGGATATATGCATCCTATGCTGCATCAAATCCGGGAGGCGGTGCTCAGCTAAAACTGATCCGTTTCAAAATAACAAATAACCAGGTTCAGAATATCGAAAATATTTTTTCGACCAACGGTTCAAACACCTGGTATGGACATTATGGAAGCCGTATCGTATTCGATAACAATAAATATCTGTTTCTGAGTGTAGGGGAAGGTGGCACAAATAGTTATGGTGGTCCTAATGCCACAAATAAAAATGCCCAGGATCCAAAATCATCCTGGGGAAAAATTCACAGGCTGAAGGATGATGGCACTATCCCTGCTGAAAATCCGGTTTTAACCGGGAATACCGGACCAACCTCGGTTTATTCATATGGGCACAGAAATCCTCAGGGATTAATATTACATCCTGAAACAGGTGAAATCTGGGAAACTGAACATGGTCCCAAAGGCGGCGATGAAGTCAATATCATTATCAAAGGTGCAAACTATGGCTGGCCTGTTTATTCCATAGGGGTAAATTATGATGGCGCCCCCATTTCATCAGGCCATATTGCAGCAGGAATCACTCCGCCACTCTATACATGGACGCCTTCAATTGGAATTTGCGGAATGACCTTTATTACCAGCGACAAATTTAAATCCTGGAAAGGTAACCTGCTGGTCACCGGTCTTGCCTCCCATAAGCTCTATAGATGTGTGGTGAATAATAATAAGATAACAGAGGAATTTGTTTTATTAAGTGAGGGCAGGGTAAGAAATGTTGTTCAGGCGCCTGACGGATCAATTTATGTATCTGTTGAGAATCCCGGAAGGATCATTCAGATCTTACCGCAATAAAGGAATATTCAGTCTTATGCTTGATAAATAATCAGTATAGTGCACATAATGAGCATTTTAAAGCACCGCAAGTAAACTATTTCAGGTTCTGATTGTTAATATATTAACAGCCCTTAAACAATCAACAGATCAGATCATGATAATACCACAGAAATTACTGCTTTTAGGCCTATTCTCGGGATTGATAAGTATTTCGGGATTGTGCCAGCGAAAAGGTTCAGGGAATATAAATGTTCCGCAGGATGGAGGATTGATACTTCCCGAAGGATTTTCATCAATAATTGTTGCCGATAACCTGGGTCCCGGCAGACATATTGCAGTGCGTGAAAACGGGGATATCTATCTTGCACTCAGGGAACTCAGGGACGGGAAAGGTATTGTTGCGCTCCGTGATAAAGACGGCAACGGCTCTGCCGATTCAATCGTTTACTTTGCTGATACACGTACAACAGGTATTGAGCTGGCGGGCGATTTACTTTACTTCAGCAACTTTGAGGAGGTATGGCGTGTACCTCTTATACCCGGTGAGCTGATCCCGGCTTCAGCTCCGGTCCTTATTGCCGGCGGTTTCCTCAAGCAACGGCCGCATGCCGACAAAACATTTGCCCTTGATGGTCAGGGAAATCTTTACGTCAATGTTGGCGCACCATCCAATGCCTGTACAATGCCCGACAGAATACCCGGGACCAAGGGGCTTGATCCCTGTCCTCAACTCGAAAGGCATGCAGGCATCTGGAGGTTCAGCGATAATGTTCAGGGACAGGATCAGGTGAGAGATGGGCACCGTTATGCATCGGGGATCAGGAACTCAATTGCCCTGGCCTGGAATCATACAAATAATAAGTTATATGTTGTGCAGCATGGCAGAGACCAGTTGTCGCAACTTTATCCTGACATGTACACTGATAAGGAAAACGCCGAGCTGCCGGCTGAGGAATTCTTCCTGGTCGAGGAAGGCGATTTTTTCGGATGGCCTTATTGTTATTACGATCATATAAGGAAAGTAAAACTGCTGGCCCCCGAATACGGAGGAAATAAAACGGCAACCGGGAGATGTGCGGATGCCAAAGGCCCGATAATGGCATTCCCCGGACATACAGCACCAAACGACCTGCTCTTCTACACGGGTGACATGTTCCCCGCAAAATATAAAGATGGCGCCTTTATTGCTTTTCACGGGTCGTGGAACCGCGCCCCCCTTGAACAGGAAGGCTATTATGTATGCTTTGTTCCCTTCAGAAACGGATTACCATCAGGTGATTTTGAGATCTTTGCAGACGGATTTGCCGGCACCGGTCATGTCAAAAGTCCGAATGATGCCCGCTTCCGGCCAATGGGACTGGCTCAGGGCCCCGATGGTTCACTTTATATTTCCGATTCAAGGGAGGGCCGGATCTGGAAAATTTCTTTTAAATGATTATACACAGAACAGAACTTGCTCTCTTACTGATATTTACAAATATCGCTTGCATCCATGCCTGTTCTCAAAAACCATCCGGTGAGGGGAAAGCATTATATGCAAAGCATTGTCTTGTTTGCCACCAGGCTGACGGATCCGGAGTTCCGGGTATGTTCCCGGCTTTAAACCGGACTAAAAAAATATCGGAGCCGGCAGATGAACTGATAAAAATTATCCTTTCCGGTTCCCAAAAGACTGCTGAAACAGAGGGAGAAATCTATGCACAGGTAATGCCTGCAATGAATTACCTGACCGATACGGAGATTGCCGAAATACTGACATATATCCGCAGTAACTTTGGTAATAAGGCCACACCTGTTACTGCCAGAGAGGTCAGCAGGGTGAGGGAAAAGGGAAAGGGTGCAGTAAAAAAGTGACAAATCCCGGGTCCGGCTCAGCGCCTGATCCGTTTCACCGAATTTATAAAAGTAAAGGAGACTGACGCCCCTAATTCAAACTGATTCAATCTGACCGGATTATCAATGTAGAAATAATCGTTTACAAGTATATCGTTGTTCAGACCTTTTTCCGGATTTGTAAAGCTTTTCAATCCCCCGTAATACCTTACATCCAGGAAAAGCCTGAAGTTTTTAAGCTTGTAGCCGATTCCTGTCCCTGCGATCCATTCAAAGGTATGCCTGTTCCTCATATCAAGCATCCCCATATCCCCTGTCGTAATACTGGGATCACTGTTCTCATAGTTTACCGTCACCTTGCCTGTTGCCCCGGTCATATATAGCCAGCCTGCTCCCGCGGTGATATAAGGCAGGATATTCTTCCACGGATGGAAATATTTTTTCAGATAAACCGGGATCTCAATATAATTGTCAGATTCAGTGAAATTCAGGTTAAATTCAGGTCCGCCGATATTTCGCTCAAATTCTGCCCATTTCAACGTTAGATCGCAATTCAGCGAAATATCACCGTCAAATTCAAGCTCAGCCCATCCATACAGCCTGAAATCAAAACCCTGCATGATCCCATACTCAGGCTTGCGATATGGTTCGCTGTAATCAAGTCCGTCATGAACTGAATAAATCTCGCCCTGCTTGAATTTTTCCCAGTTCATGGTATTGCGGTACCCTATTGAAAACCTCGGGTGCACTTTGAATTTCCTTACAAGGCGGTTAAATGATTCCGGATTGTCTTTTTCTTTAAGGTCATAATGAGGGTAATTGTGGAGCAACAGGCTGACAACATACTCGGCTTTCCCCGGATTATCAGTCTCGAGATAAGCTTTTGCAAGAAGTTCCAGAGCAAGCAGTTTTTCGTTTTTTACCAGAGCGAAGGTTTTTTGTATCTCTTCAAGCAGAATTATACACCTGTCGTAACTGCCTGCCTGATATAACCTGTCAGCTTCCCGTACACTGGCTGAACAATCAATGTCTGTATTAACAACAATATCTGCTGTCTGACCCAAAAGCAGCCAACTGCCTGAAAATAAAATCAATATGAAGATTGCCCTTTTCATTAACCTGGTATTACTGAGTTGCACCTCCGGCCCGGGTTTTTTCATATGGAATTTCATGTCCCACCTTTTCGTTCCATTCATTAACGGTCATCTCCCTCGTCAGCAGGTTGCAGATCAGAGAAGCCAGCTTCTCCGAAGATGTTTCCCAAATCCTGATGCTTTTATCTGAAAGCCCTGCAACAAGCCTGTTATTATCTGTAAACACCAGTGATCTTACCCTGGAGTTAAGATTCCTGATATGCTCACCTCCCCCGATACTGTTCCCAAGTTCAAAAAACTCCTCATAATTATAATACCTGATGGTCTTATCCCAGCTTGAAGTTGCCAGCAGGGAATAATCGGAATTAAATGCAAGAAGATCAATTCCGGAATCATGAACCCGATAATGAGAAGGTTGCAGAAAATTACCATCAACCATTTTGAACAACAGCAGATCCCCGTCCGTACATCCCGCTATAAGGACTTTGTCATTGTCATTCCAGGTCAGACTGAGTGGTTTTTCTTTTCCAGCCGGCATTATTGTATTAATGCTGTCTGGTATAATATCCCATTGAACAATACTGCCGTCATCCTGTGCTATTATCAAAGATGCCTTACCCGAAAATACAATAGCCCGGATACCGGATCCTGTTCTGACCGGGTCTGTGCCCAAGGGAGCCTGCCCTTTAATATCCCATATACCAAGAGAACTGTCCCGGCCTGCCGTTGCCAGAATCACATCATCCGCCGTGAATGCAATGCAATGAACAAAATCCTTATGACTGTCCGGTAACTGAAAGACAGATCCCTCTTTCCCCAACGATTTCAGATCCCATAAATACAGATCAAGATTATCATGCTGGGTGATTATTTCATTACCGGTTAAGCTGGCGCCGATGAAATTAACCGGAGATTTTACAGGTAGTGTGAATTTATCTTTAATACCACCATCCTTATTCCACTTTATGATATGTCCGTCCAGGTCTGCACTCAATAATGATCCATCATCAGTTCCTCTCAGAATCCGGATCTCATTAACTGAACCTGTAAGGACCGAATGACGGGAATTATCCAGAACCGAGTAAGCTTTATTGAGTGCTTCATAGATAATTGGATCTTCGGGTTCCCCGTTGTTGTTCTTATTGAAATTATAGGCCTGGACTGCCAGTAATCCCATCAGCTGGGGATCCTTTTCCATACCTGATGACTTCAGTGCAAGATTTTGTGCTGTTGAAAGCAGACCAAGCCTTCTTGCATCACTTTCAGCCAGCACTGCTTTAATCCTTGCCGAATCGGCCTTGATCTTCTCCTCCCTGGCTTTTCTGGCTTCTTCACTGGCCGTTATTGAAAAGTTATCAGCTCTCACCTTTTGCTTCATGGCATATTCCCGCTCAGAAAGGGCAGTTTTTCTTGCTTCATCAGATTGCATTTGTGCCAAAACAGCCTGGGACTCCCTGGCAACTGCAAGATCTTTTGATTTTTCGGCTTCAATGGTTGCCGAATCAGCTGTAGTCCTCGCCCTTTCTGCAAGGCTTTTTCGGGTTTCGGCCAGCTGTTGCTGTTCGACGGCTTTGTTTCGCTCCCTTAATGCCCAGAAAGTAAAAAACGACAGGATGCTGATCAGAATTACTGCTGCCGTTGCCAGTATATTCTGGCGTCTCCTCCTTACCTTATGAATCTCCCGTTTACTTTGGGATATGAATTTTGTTATCCTATCGTTAAGAAAAAGCTTTTCTTCATATGGCGCAATGTATTTCAGGTCTTCCTCTGAAAGGAATAAATGCCTCTTTTCATAATTATTGAAGGAATTCTCCAGGAAAAGCCTGATCTCAAGCAATTCCTTTTCTACCATGGTTATTTCTTCATATATTTTAGTTGCAAGGCTGTCGTGGCGAAGTTCATACCTGCCGTTCTCGTCTTTATCCCGCAGGATCCTTAACCGTATGAACTCCTGAATAAGCTCCCTGATTTTCCCCCCGTCAATGTTTTTCCCCAGCGATTTTGAATACCCGATCACCTCGTCACCAGTGATCTGCTGCTTTGTTCCTTTAACCGAAACAAACGATTTCAATACCACCATTCCCAGTTCGGGATCGTCAAGCCTGGAGATCTGTTCCTCAAGGAATGCCCCCAGCAGATCCTTGACATCCCCGGTTCTTTCGATCAGACCTTTCGTTAAGCCTGATATGTTTTCACCATTACGGGAACCAATACGGAACAGATTATCAAGGTAGACCTGCAGCCATGTTAATTCGATCTCTGCCGAACCCTGATTCAGCTTATCGAGAACCATTTCCGCAAATCCGGATTCAACTTTGATACCGTTAAACCTGCATGGACCATCGATTACCTGGATGGCATTCTGCCTGGTCATTTTTTCGATTCTGACCCTGTTCGACAGAAATGAAGGGATTACCTTTTCAAAATCTGTCAGTCCGGCAAGGTATTCCTCACGAACAGAAAATATGAATCTGCATTGCAGTTCGGAATCAATTACCTGCCTGACATTTTCAATCAATTCTTCTTTTTCCCTGTTATTGCCAAAGATGAAGAGTTCCTCAAACTGATCAAAAATAAGAAAGAGAGGTTTAAAATGATCCAGGTATATTGAGCGGATGATCTTTAGAATGTCACCGCTTTTATTCCCTGTTGTAGCTTTCCTGCCGGACGAATAATCATTAAGTGCGACTCTTTCCAGGCTTTCATTAAAACTCCGGTTTATGTCAGTTCCCCTCCTGACAGTAACCGGAAGCCAGTCGGAATCATTGAATTTGTTTGCAAGTCCGCAATTTATGAGAGATGACTTCCCCGTACCCGAGGTTCCGTATATGATCAGAATTTTACTTTCAAAAACCCTGGAATAAAGTTCATCAATTTCCTTATCCCTCCCAAAGAAAATATCCCGGTCCTCCTTTGAATAACTGTCCAGGAACTTGTACGGACTTTTATACATCTTAATAAATAAGAAAGATTCTTCTATCTGGTTTCTGTACCTGGTAAAATTACTGACAGGATGTATCTGAATTCCATTAACAACACCGAATAGTTTTTTAATGACCTGAGATCTATCTTTTCAGTCACCTCAGTGCCAAGATACATAAGCTGATCGTCACGGAATTTTGAATACATGAATATATCTTTTTTGATATCAAATTTTTCTTTTGAATCCAGCACCTCGGTGCTTGTATCGATTATCAGGGGAGATAAGTTAAGATATTCATCAAATGATTTGATGTTTTTCATCAACAATACAGAATGACTTTCGGTAAAAGTCGGCTCCTGAAGTTCATTCGCTTTGAAATCAGAATCAGAGCTGTTAAGAAGATCAAATACATGCTGAAATACAGCCCTTTCGACTTTGGATTTGATCACTTTGATCTCCTTCACTGAAACAAGTTTATATTTTGCAAGAAAAGAGATCCTTTTAAGAATAAATGTCAGTTTTTCCTCATATTCAACACATCTTTTTTCGATTTCTTCCTGTGTCAGATTTATCTGGTAGTGCCCTATTTCATTACGTTCCGGCACCCAGAAATCGAGTGCTCCATAAAACTTATTATCAAAATATTCTGACATTTCAGGCATGAACCATTCGATTTTCTGGTCCTGAAAAATTTTACCGATACTCCTGATCATCCATGAAAAATTTCCAAGGCTCAGAACAAGGAATCTGTTTTTGAATTCATTACTGAAACCGCCAGGAATTGTAAGTTTGCCTTCCTCTTTCGACTTTACCAGGTGGGATAACATTACAAAGCTGAGGAATTGCATTGATCGCTCGATGGTTTTAAAAATCTGATCAAGCCGCATACGATCAAGCTGCCGCATCGAACCGGAAAAAAGTCTCCGGAGTTCAACACCTACCGGCCATGGAAAGTTCTTAATTATCAGATCAGCAAGAATTCTGTAATCTGGCAATTCATCGTCATCGTCATCGTCTGATATTACCATTTTTGCGAGGGATGTTTTATGTTTAAGCATCTCGTCAAAGACGGCTCTTATCAGAACCTCGTTAATATTGGACATATGGTCCCGGGTGATATGAATGATAAATTTATTAAATCATAATCACATTCACAAAGTTTATTTGCTATGGATTACAGGTTACAGGTGACAAATAGTTTTTACTATTTTTACTATCAGAAGATTAAAGAAATAAATCCTGAACGGGCAAATGGAGGAACAGAATTTACCGGAATCCGGAATTGATGAAATTAACGACAGGTTATGGATCAATCGCTACAATGACTCCGGATCTGTTGAAAAAGAATCTGCCGTAAATCTTTCTGAAGCCGAAAAATACGGATATCATAAAGGAATTGCATACTCAAAACTGAACATTGCAGCAGCGAATTTTCTGCAATCACGAAATGAAATTGCTTTAAAATACCTTACTGAAGCCTCACAATGGTTCATAAATAATCCGCACGAAAAAGGTTATCCAAGGGTTTTGCTCCTCAAGGGAAGTATTTTTGAAAGCTTCGGTGATTACGAAAAAAGCCTCTCACTCTGGCTTGAGGCTTACAAAATTTCGAAGGAGATCAGGGATACAGAGTCTGAAGGTGAATCGTGCAGTCAGCTTGGATTGATTTATTCAAGATTAAGCGATTTCGGTAAATCACTCGAATATTTCAAGGCGGGATTAAAAATCAGGGAAGATCTCGGGGATGAAAATGCTGTTGCTTCATCCCTTAACAGAATAGGAATGGTGCTCAGGCAGCAAAAAAAATTTGAGGAGTCCCTGGAATATTACTTCCGCAGTCTTGAAATAAGAAAGAAAAACAACCAGATCTCCGCCATCCCATGGACCCACCTTGGGATTGCCAGCACGTATGAAGATAAAAAAAAGTTCCCCGAATCACTTGACTTTTATGAACGGAGCATGACAGGCAGTGACAGGAGATGCACACTCCAGTGTCTCCTGGGATCGGGACGGGTGTACAGTCAGACCGGTGAGACAGAAAAGGCTGAAAGCAGACTCAACGAATCGCTGAAGATGGCTGAGGATCTTAAATCTTTTGCGCTTATCGCAGAGGCTCATTCAGCTCTTGGCGCCCACTATGAAAGATCAGGAAAACCGGATAAAGCACTGAAGAGTTTTAAGCAATTCATCGAAGCAAGGGAAGCGTGCCAGAGCAGTGAGACCCGAAGCAGGCTGAGCAATATCGAGGTAACACATGCTATAGAAAAATCTGAACAGGAGAAGGAAATATACAGGTTGAGACATGTGGAATTGAAACAGGCTTATGACCTTATTGAAGAGAAAAACAGGGACATCACTGCCAGCATCTCTTATGCAAGCCGCATTCAGCATGCAATGCTTCCTGACCCGGATGAAATAAATGGACTTGGTGAAAAATGCTTTATACTCTACATTCCCAAGGACATTGTCAGCGGTGATTTTTACTGGTTTTCCAGAATAGATAGTAAGCTATTCCTGGTCGCAGGGGATTGTACAGGTCATGGCGTCCCCGGAGCATTAATGAGCATGCTCGGGATCTCATTTCTCGAGGAAATTGTGAACAGGAGGGGAATTACCATGTCAGGACAGATCCTGAATGAACTGAGGAAAGAGGTACAGCATGCACTTCATCAGAAGGGCATAAGAAGTGAGGCAAAAGATGGTATGGATATTTCACTCGGCGTATTTGACGGTGCCAAAAATACAATTCAATACTCCGGTGCTTATAATAATCTTTTTCTGATCCGCAATGGTGAATTAAATGAATATCAGGCTGACAGGATGCCCATTGGCATATTTGACCTGTCAGATAATGAATTTTCCAGCCAGGAGATCCCCACATATCCGGGAGACTTAATTTACATGTTCTCTGATGGTTATGCCGATCAATTCGGTGGCCCTCTTCATAAAAAGCTCAAGCCGTCCAACCTGAAGGCTCTACTGGTTGAAATTCATAAACTACCTCTACATCAACAGAAACAGAGGCTTGAAAAGCATTTTTCCGAATGGAAGGGAGATTCCGATCAGATTGACGATGTTCTTATAATTGGGTATCGTATCTGATCAACCCAGGTTTTCGAACTCTATTTCCATTTTATTCAGCGCATATCCGGCTTCATTCATATAGTTGCCATAAACTGTAATCCAGTGAAATCCGGGCATTCTTTCGGCCACTTTCAGGCTGTCACACTCATAGCTTATGTCAACCTGAGAGCGGCAGATATCAAGGAACGGGTTGCTGACAATCTTTCCAAGCAGACCAACATTCCGGTTGTATGCGAAATCAGGCATTATATTAGTAACCGTTTGTCCTACAAGCATTTCTACTTTAGGAGCTGCTCCGTAATTGGACTCAAAATGCGTCAGGATCCTTGCCGGTTCAAGCTTTTTTCCATCCATACGGCGGGGTGCAGTGCAGTGAGCTATGGTGATAATTTTATCATGAGGGTAGGTCGGATCATTCAGGAATGATGGCTTACCTGAGATGTTGGCCATAAGAATACCTGCCGGCACCGCAACGAAATCCGATTCGCAGAATGCCAGATAACCTGCATCATTCAACAGGCTCAGGGTCATGCATGCGGTGGTCTCAGCCAAAGGCATTATGGTTCCCATACAGTTATTGATTGTAATTGCTCTGCAATTAAATTTATCCATCAATCTTACAAGTATTTCCTCGAGCACAAAGCAATTCTCAACATACCTGCGATCAGTTTCCAGCTTAATCCCGGAATCCCTCAGATACTGGTCAGCCCTGCTTCTGGTCCGTGCTGTCAGTGAATTATCCGCCCTGGCTTCCGTTATAAGTTTTCCCAGTTCCTCATAACTGACATTCTGAATATCAAGCCTGTACTTCTCATTGACTGACTTCATAACAACTTCCAGAGGCTGAGCCCAGGCTCCGGATCCGCCTATTGTAAGTATCCTTGACCCTACAGTGTTTTTTAATCCGCACAATGCCCTTAATCTCCAGAGGAGTTCATCCTGATTGTCGATTACAACATCATTTTCATCAATTCCCCTGACCGCCAGTGCATCAGTATGCTGTCTCAGGTATCGCGGGCTTATGATTTCATACCACAGATAAACAGGACCCGATAAATGACGGCAGAAAATGATTATATTTTTACCCATTTTATTCAGCACATCAAATCTGTCCATTCCTCCTCCCGCAGCATATACCAGGAACATATCAGCAGAGCTCAGATCCCCAATTTTATTCAAATCTTCAGTTTTCCGCACCTCTGAAACGGGAAGGAAGCTGACAGGAAAGTCTGCTTTTGAACCAAGTACCCTGAGCTCCTCCCCGATCCTGGCAAGTTCTGCAGTAACATCTTTCTCTGTCTGGATCCCTCCCCAACTCCTCCAGCTTGTTTGTTTTCTGGGAGAAGGTATTTCATACGTAAAAATCGGCTTAACCACCAGTTGTTTCCGGGCAGGTGCAACTCTATTCCCTGACTGATCAGAGACAAGAGCCGCCCATGAAATACCCGATAGTGCTATTGTCCCAAAAGCACCTGTTCCGGTCATCCTGACAAAATTTCTTCTTGTCATTTCATTTGACATGTCTCCGTGACCTCCACCGCAACAGGTGCATCCCTGCGGGTGTAATCCGGCTGAAAATTGATTTTCTGATTTTTTCATTTTACATAAGATTAAACGCGTTGAAAGTTAATAGTATTTAAAGTAGTACTTGCAGTTTTTGATGAGATCAACAGCTTGATAAACAATATAATAATGATTTCTAAAAAGTACCCGGGATAGTAAAAGTTATAAGTCCTTCAACATCCAGATATTGCAACCGAAATGACCTGAGTTGCCCATAGGTCCGGTTATATATTTAAATCCTGCTTTTTTATAAAGCGAAAGAGCTTTGTTAA
>CAZKMH010000030.1:0-16619 GCA_964553395.1 uncultured Rikenellaceae bacterium
ATTGTTCTGGCTTGGCAGGGCACAGCAGATGACAGGCAGGTTCGATGAGGCTGTCAGATCATACAATGACTTTACAACGCAAGCAGGGAAGAAAGCTGCCAGGGATCTCAGGGTTTCGGATTACATTCAGCAATGTGCTGATAAAAGGGGTCAGCTGGCCAGTACCGGATTAGTGGAAGTTGTACCGGGTAATAAGCCTGAAACAGGACCAGAAAAACCTGCGGATGCAACTGCTCAAGGAGATGCAACAAATCCCGGAAACAAGGACCTGGCAGTGCTGAATCAGAAACAGGCCGATCAGAAAATTACTGAGGTAGAGTCAGCTATAAAAAAAGATTCTGCGGTGGCAGTAAAGAGTGTTCCGCAACAGACAAAAACCACTATCAGTCCTGCCGGTGAATCAGTAAAACCTGGTACTGCAAAACCTGAAAGTGGAACCCAAAAGACATCGCCTGCCAAACCAATACCGGAAAATAAAATTGCAGTGCCCGCAGGTCAGACTGAGGGTGTTTTAATGTTGTTCAGAGTAGATCCAAAACCAGTTTATGCGCCCGGAGAAAAGGTATTGATAAATCCGATACAACCTTCAGGATTGATCTATCGTATTCAGATAGGAGTATTCAGGAATCCTGTGGTTCCCTCTCATTTCAAGGGGATCACTCCTGTATACGGAATCAAAAACAAGGGAGCAACACTGACTACCTATTATGCCGGAATGTTCCGGAAATTATCAGATGCGAATAAAGCTTTTACCCAGGTGAAGCAGAAAGGATTTAAAGATGCTTTCATTGTTGCATTTTCAGAAGGAAAGCCAGTATCATCCGAAAGGGCAGCCCTGGTTGAAAAAGAATGGGGCAACATACCTTTTATCGCGGATTCTAAATATCTGCCTGATACACCGATAGATACCATTCCGCCTGTTCTTGCATTCAGAGTGGAGGTTACCAGGGGAGCCAAACCTGTCAGTGAAGAGATTTATGAAGGAATGAAAAAACTGTCAGGTACCAGAGGTCTTGATATTGTAACACTCCCTGACAGAAGTATCACATACCTGATAGGAAGTTTTATTACCTATGAAAGTGCAGAGGAATATGCCGACCTGCTAAGGAGAAACGGTTACCGTGATTCAAAAGTTGTTGCATGGCTGGGAAAGAAAGAAATTCCGGTTGATACTGCAAAACAATTGTTTGAGAAACTGGAATAAAGCGGGTCAGAACTCCCCGGAACACTACATTACCTCCTCTCCCTGTGGAATAATCCATTTAAAGCAACGTCGAAAATACCCAGAAAAAGTATGCCAACGCAAAGATAAGTAAGCAATCCGGGCAGATCCAGATTCAACAGTGCTTTAAAACTGGTATTCAAGTCAGAAAAATCAACATTCTGAAGCATATTGATCAGAGACAGAGATTCCCGGTCATTTCCGGGGATATTGACTGCTATAATAATCAGTGTCAGAATAAAGATAGCAGCTATTGCCGGTAAAATTTTAACAGTGTGTAATTTTCCATTTACTTTTAACGGTTCAAGTTCGGGTTGGATTTTAGTCATTACATTGCAGGTAAAATCCTCCGGGGCTTTCTCGGCGCTTTCAGCATTTAAATACTGTTTTAAAATATCATTGTCATATTTGTCAGTACTGTTCATGATATTTCAATTTTTTCTTTTCGGCATTTTGAATTATTTCAAGCATCTTTTGTCTTGCCCTGAACAGCTTTACTTTAATATTTGATTTGCTGATACCGGTACATTCCGATATTTCTTCGGTACTCATTTCCTCGTAATAATAGAGGCTGATCAAACCTCTTTCTACTTCATTTATTTTCTGCAATGCAAAGTTTATCAGAGCATTTCTGTAATCCTTTTCCGATTCCTCCTCACTGAGGTTGATCCTTCTGAAGTCAGCATTTTCAGAAGGGAGATCCTCAATAGATATCATCCCTTTTTTCCTGTTCCTGATATATGAAATTGAAGTGTTGTAAACAATCCTGTAAAACCACGTCGCAAAATTACTCTTCATTTCAAATCCTTTAAGCGATTTGAATGCCTTCAGAAAAGCATCCTGGGCAACCTCCTCCGCTTCTTCGCGATTTGAACAAATCCTGAATGCCAGGTTAAATGTTCTGTCTTTATATTTATCAACTAGCCGGCTGAATGCTTCAACCTTACCTCCCAGTACCTGCTCAATACATTTTATGTCACCATCATGGTCCATTCCTGTCTTTTGACGCCTAAAGTTATTGATTGGTTACCGGAATAAAAAAATAATTATTATCAGTTTCAATGTAACCATTATAAATAAACCTGTGTCTAAAGGTGAAAAAGAGTTCTAACCAAAAAAAAAGTCATGGAAACACTGATTGCATTTATCGCACTATTTGCCACAATCTTTGGGATAATGTATGTTTTTTACACAACCAGAAACAAGGAAAGGCTTGCGCTGATTGAAAAAGGAGCTGATGCCACTCTTTTTAATACAGGAAAAGAGGGGCTGAAATCTTCCTGGAACTGGGGAAAGTTTACGCTAAAGATGGGGATGCTTGCTATGGGGATTGCGTTGGGTATTGTTGTTGCGGCTATACTGGAACAGACAAGTTCACTCGATGAGCATGCTCTGTACCCGGCGATGATATTCTTCTTCGGCGGTCTTGCGCTTGTCATGTTTTATTTGTTCGGTAGGAGAAGCATATAATAGCAGTGACGCATGGGTTCAGTAGCCGGGACGCACAGATTGTGAGTTTCTGCTACTGTTTTATTTAATATAGAATTCTATCATTTCCTTAATTGCCTGGCGACATACATCACAAAATCCTCCGGAAGTATTACTCTTCATAGTACATTCTATTTCAGGCCGGAATATACCTTTAGCCATGTAACCTCCGCCTTCAAATAATCCGACCTTGTCCTTGTATTTTGCCTCTGCAGGTGTTGGAACCGGAGTACCGGTGGCTATCATATTCTTCCATTTCGATTCAAAATTAACCATGGTAGTAATATTGGGCTCCCATGGTTCGATATTGAGAGGATAAAAATCCTCGTAAGCTACAGTCGAGGAATAATATTCATCAGCCAGGCCGGCAAATCCATGACCCAGTTCATGCATAAATACATGCGGTGACATTGGATGTCCGACAGTTGTACAGTTATAATAATTATAAACACCTCCTCCTCCGTATTTTGGACTGTTGATCAGTATAATAATGTTATCATGTGGTACAACAGCTGCAAAATCGTTAACCGATTTAATGTCCTGTGTGGTCAGGTAGCGATCGAGATCAAAGGTAAAGAAGCTTGCATTCAATGCGGTACTGACATAAGTTCTGTCTCCGGGGATATCGGTTCCTGACTCTTCAGAAACTGCTTCAACAGCCCATATATTAAATTTATTTTTGTATGTATCGAACGGCGGTTCGGCAAACAGAATGTCGGCCAATTTCTTTACATCTTCCCTGAATTTGCCCATTTCCTGTGCCGTATAACCTTCAGCGATGAATGCCAGGTCGACATTGACAGCAGGTTCGCCGGAATAGTAAATCTTAGTAACTCCGGCATTTACGGTTTTCTCTTTCCTTATGAAATAATCTGCCGGATCAATATCCTTCTCATAAAGCTTTGTAAATGAACCATCAGATTCCAGTTTGCTAAGCACAAATCTGGCTTTGTTCCTGGGGAAGGGCATGGTTGCCACTTCATGGAAGGCTCTCTCCATAACCTTTGCTTCCGCAGTAGTCTGCCATTCCTGAAAAAGTGTGCAGAAACCCCGTGAATAGAGTAATTTCCCTTCAGCAGCGTCAAAAAGCTCATATCTGAAATTCCCGTATCCGAATGGATCTGTGAGCTGTGTTTTTGATCCCCCGTAAAAAGGTTCTTCCTTCATCCCGACAGGATAAACTGTAGTTTTTGCACTATTGCCGGCAAACATATAATCGAATCTCAGAACCTTGTCAGTGAAGTATTTATCAAAACTATCCTGTCCTGATGATATGAGTGGATAACAAGCCAGAAGTACTATCAGAATGGGTCTCATGAGCATCTGTTTAATCGTTGAAGGTGTAAAGCTAAAGATATTCGATGATTCACGGATTAATAAATTGCCTAAATTTGCCGGATAAATTTATCCGAGTATGAATTGAGTTTTAACATTTAATATTTTTTGTTTTAAATCACGTTATAACGGATGAGAAAAACAAAATGTGCTTAGAAATGTTAATTAAATAATTTTACGTACCATGGCAGACCTGAATACCCGAATTTTTGATTTCGTATGGAAGAATCTGAGTGAGAAACGTGTAACAGGCAAACAGGATCCTTTCTGGGAATCACTTCGCAAAACCGGAACAGAATTATGGCTGGACACCGGGAACATTGAAGAGGCTGAAGCCAACTGGTCAGCTGAAATAAGTGCTTTGACGACTAATAACACGCTACTTAACAATGAGATACAGAAAGGAATATATGATGTTTTCATTTCAGAAGCAAAAAATATAGTAAGGGATCTTCCGATAAACGAGAAGGTTAAGGAGATCGCTTTCATCCTGAATGCAAGGCACGGTCTCAGACTGGCTTCAAAATTCGGAGGACAGGTAAGTGTTGAGCTTCATACTGATACTGCGCATGATATAAAGGCTATTGAATATTATGGAAAGAGGATCCACGAAATATGTCCCGACCAGTTCATTGTTAAGGTTCCCTATACTGCAGAGGGATTAATAGGAGCCAGGAACCTCAGGGATTCGGGAGTAAGGATTAACATGACACTCGAATTCAGTGCACGGCAGAATGTAATTGTATCAAGTGTTGCAAGACCTGACTATCAGAATGTATTCCTTGGCAGGATAGGCGCCTTTATGATCGACAACAAGCTTGGTGATGGCACCGGTGCCGGCGAAATGGCGGTAATAGCATCACAGAACTGGGCAACGGGGATTTCAGCGAAAAATCCATGGCCTACAAAGCAGATTGCTGCAAGCCTCAGGAACTACAATCAGCTTGAACTGCTTGCAGGTACGGATGTCTATACCATACCTCCTAAAGTTGCGTCCGAGGGACGAAAAAATCTGCCGGGTAAATTTAAATCACGTATGCATGAGAACTACGAAGTGAGCATGTTCAGCTCCGCGAAAGACGCACAGATAGAGAAATTCTGGGCAATCAATGATAATGTTCTGAATCTGGCTAAAAAACTCTCTTCTAAACTTCCTGAAACCGGTACTGAGCTAATCAGAATAGCACATGAAGAAGGTTGCGAGGATATGTTTCCCTCACTCACGAAAGAGGAAAAATCATTTATATCCTCCGATGGCAAAATACCTGTCTTTTCGAGGTGGGAGAAGAGAATTAAAGAAGGAACCATTGCACCTGACACTCTGCTGAATCTTGCAGGCCTGGCATCATTTACGGCTGATCAGAAAATGCTTGATGAAAGGATACTGGGTATCATCTCATGATTCAGAAAGCACGCTGCCTCATTATCTCATAAATAAGTATACCCGCTGCGACGGAAACATTAAGTGAGGCTATGTTGCCGGTCATCGGGATCCTTACAACCTGATCGGCAATGGATGTCAGCTCACGGCTGATACCTTTATCTTCCGAACCCAGTATTAGTACTGCAGGTCCTGTAAGATCGGTTTCAGCAGCCTGTTTCCCTGATTTTTCAACTGCACAGATCACCTTCAATCCCGAATCTTTAAGGTATTCGATTGACCTGACAATGGATCTTTCGCGGCAGACAGGCACTGTAAGAAGTGCCCCTGCAGATGCTTTTACTGCATCGGAGCCAATCCTTGCCGATCCTTTTTCAGGGATTAAAACGGCATGTGCCCCCAGGCATCCTGCGGTACGTACAATTGCACCAAAATTCCTGACATCAGAAACACCATCCAGAGCAACAATAAGCGGATCTTCTCCCTTTTCATAAATCATCGGCAGCAGGTTGGCAATCTGATGGTATTCAATAACAGAAAGCCATGCAAGGACACCCTGATGATTCTTTCTTGTCACCAGATCAATTCTCTCTATGGGAACTATCTGATATACAATATTATGGTTCTTAACTTCGGTCATGAGTTCATGGTATATGGCACCTTGAAGCCCCTGCTTTACAAGGAGGCGATCGATCTGTTTCCCTGCCCTGATGGCTTCAATAACAGGCCGCAAACCAAAAATGCAATCTGATTCCTTAAGCATCAGGATTAAAGATCTTCAGGATTATCGAAGCGGAAAACAATACCTTTCCTCCAGCTCGCAACTGCCTGATCCCACTGGGTTATAAGAGTTTCAGACCGGCTTATGAAGAAGTCATTATCTGAAAAGACATTCTCCTTCTTTTTAAAGGTGAAGAAAAGATATTCTTCTTTCACCCGGTACCTGGTACCCCATGAGGATCTCAGGACAGGATTACGGTAGCCCCAGCTCTCTCCGTCGTTGGTTTTATAAACTTTGTCAGGCGGTCCGTAAATTATATAGATCATTCCTCGTTCCGTTTGCCAGCCTTTTTTATAGGATGTGAAATAATAGTTCGAATAGAGGACACGGGTATAATAAATTCTGATCAGCTCACGTGCTCTTTCTATGTTCCCTCCGCAGCTGATCCAGAATTCGTCAAGGGCCATTTTGGGCCTTTCTGACGTACGCATATTATAAAGCTCGCTCTCATTGGCCAGATAAGCAAGCGGATCGAACATAACCTCTGCTGTTGTCAGCTGTGGATATGTTTCCCCGAAGTTTAAAAATGTGAAGCCATCTTTTAACTCTCTTGAAATGCTGCATAAATAGATGCCTTCCCTGGGGAACATCATCGGTAATGTGTCAGAATATGGAAGCGGAATGATTGTATCAGGCCCATAATCGATGGTTTTCTCGGGAAGAAGCATAAAGGGAGGATCGGGGATCAGTGTGAACTGTTTATAAGAAGATATATAGATTGAATCGGGTCTGTCTTTAAGATAAAGCAGGTTTACATACTCGTTATTTCTGACCACGGGATTAAAGAGTTCATTCTTGGCAAAATGCCCCTGTGCGACAAAATTATACCTGTTGGTGTAGTTCAGTGTGTTGAAGGGTACGAACGCCTGGATAACTCTTTGCCTGAGTCTGTCAAGGATTTTAACCTCAGCCATATAATCCAGTCCGGGATTAACTCGTAATGGAATTTTGTAAACATATTCAGGTCTGCCCTCTTCCTTGACAATATTTACATTATAATAAGCAGTATCTGCCAGTTGTCTTCCCCGGCTGATCTCAAAAAGCTTTACCGTGATAAGGAGCTGGGCCATGGGTACACCCTGTGGATTTGCCTCGGAGAAACTCAGGTCGGTTGCAAAGAACTTCACTGCCAGAATTGACTGGTTTTCAAACTGATTGATAATACTGTAACGAGGATTTACTGAATTTTTTGTTGGATTATAGAGGTACGACAAATCCTTTGAATCAAATGCAGGCTGCATGGTTCCACAGGAAATCAATACAGTCAGAAGGAGTGTAAATATGAATATTAAACGCGTAAACCTCAATATGATATTATTATCCCTGAACATATTTTTTTAACTTTTTTTGCTTCCTTCATTCCATTCAAGCCTTATTCTGCAAAGCTCTTTGTTATCGTTTTTTCTGATCACGGAATGCCTGAAGACACTTTTGTTTTCATCTTCTCTTGTTGTTCTGATCGTTATTTCCTCACCAAATAACGATTCTGCAAGATAGTTTATTTCTGCCGAAACAGGAAAATGATTCATCACGAAATCAAGGTCATATGAATTTTTAACCCATCTGAGATAATTAACATTATTGGTGTGCAGGTTAACGTCGAGATCGCTCAACCTGACTCTGAATTTGTCAGATTGTTGCCCGTTACCGGAAGCTTCCATCAGTTTTGATGCAGATCTGACTGGTGGTTTATCCGGCTTAATCTCAGAATTGTACCTGGACAGCAACCCATCCGGCCTTTGTATCTTCTTCGTCGTACGGTCCACTATCAGCCATGATGATGAGGCTGATGCAATCTTTCTTCCGTCGGCAAACCTGATCTCAAAATACCTGATCGCGAAAACAGTGTCAGTACCGGCAGGCCATGTTTTTATTATTATAGAATCACCTCTGTATGGCCAGTTTGAGATTTCACAATACATTCTTGAAAGAACCCAGAAATGGTTACTCTTTAAAAGGTCATCCCTTCCGAATCCCAGTCTATTGGCATGTTCCGCAGCAATATCCTGCATATAATCGAAAAGAGAACACAGATTCACCCTTTCGTCAGGACCAGTTTCATAAACATGAATCCTGTATCCCTGTTCAAATTGAACCCTTTCAGAATCACCCATTTTCCTTTAAGAAAACTTCAACATTTAGAGTATATTGTGCCCACCTGTTCATTTCTTCATTAAGCTTTTCCTTTAATCCCTGATATCTGGTGAAGAAGTCGTCAGCTTCAGTTGCGGAATGATCCTGTGAACCCAGCAGATTATCAATTTCAGCTATTTGTGCTTCAAGATTTTCTATCTCCCTTTCCGAGTCTTCAAGTCTTTTCCTGAGCTTTCTGAGGGTCCGGTCATACTCCTTTTTTTCAAGATACCTCTGCTTGTTGACTGAAACGATTCCGGATCCGTTTTCTCTTACCCGGATCTCTTTTCTCTCCAGTTCCTTCAGATTATCGATCTTTTTCTTTCTGAGGAAATCATAAATTCCACCGATATGTTCCTTAATAGCGTTATTCCTGAATTCATAGATCTTCCCGGTGATACCGTCAAGAAAATCCCTGTCATGGGAAACCACAATTAATGTGCCATCATATTTTATCAGGGCCTGCTTAAGGATATCCTTCGACCTCATATCGAGGTGGTTTGTAGGTTCATCGAGAACCAGCAGATTATGTGGTTCGAGGAGCAGCCGGACCAGAGCGAGTCTTGATCGTTCCCCTCCCGAGAGAACCTTCACCTTCTTGTCAACATCATCACCATGAAAAAGAAATGCTCCCAGCATGTCACGGATCTTCGATCTTATTTCTCCTTTTGCAGCATCATCAACTGTCTCAAAAACAGTTTTTTCCTCATTAAGAAGTTCATCCTGGTTCTGGGCAAAGTATCCGATTTTAACATTATGCCCGATTTTCAATCCACCTTCAAAATCCAGCTGTCCAATAATGATCTTTGAAAATGTAGTTTTTCCCTCTCCGTTTCGCCCTACGAATGCAATCTTCTCGCCCCTGTGTATCCTGAAATCAATTTTTCTAAGCACAGTCAGATTTCCGAAACTTTTTGAAAGCCCCTCAGCGTCAACTACATTGGTGCCGGACCTGGGCGATGGAGGAAACCTCAGATTCATCTTACTGAAATCCTCTTCATCAACTTCAAGCCTGTCAAGCTTGTTCAGCTGTTTTATTTTTGACTGAACCTGAACTGCTTTGGTGGCCTTGTATCTGAATCTCTCAATAAACTTCTCGGTATCGTCGATCATCTTCTGCTGGTTCCTGTATGCAGCGATCTGCTGTTCCCGTCTCTCTTTCCTCAGTTCGATAAACTCTGACCATGAAACCTTGTAATCATATATCCTGCCCAGCGATAATTCTATGGTCCTGGTAGTAACATTGTCCAGGAATGCTTTGTCATGAGAAACAAGCATCACTGCTCCACGGTATGAAGCCAGGTATGATTCAAGCCATTGTATTGATTCAATATCGAGATGGTTTGTAGGTTCATCGAGCAGGAAGAGTGAAGGTTTTCTCAGAAGAATCTTGGCAAGTTCAATTCTCATCCTCCATCCGCCACTCAGCTCCCGTGTTGGCCGGTCAAAATCCTTCCGCTCAAATCCCAGCCCGGTAAGGGTTCTTTCTGCTTCTGCCAGGTAATTGGCACCTCCCAGGAGCCTGTACCGCTCCTCAATAGTTGTCAGATGGTCGCACAACCTGAGATATTCAGGTGACTCATAGTCATCTCTTCCTGCAATCTCAGCACTGCAATGTTCAATATCTTCGGAGAGACCGGTAATTTCAGAAAAAGCTTTAATAACCTCATTCATTACTGTTGTTGAGTCGTCAACCTTCATCTGCTGCGGAAGATATCCGATAGTAACTTCCCTCGACATGTCAACCTGTCCTGATGTCGGACTCTGAAGTCCTGCAATGATCCTTATAAGTGTCGATTTGCCTGATCCGTTCTTTCCGGTAAGTCCGATCCTGTCCTGATCATTAATCAGAAATGAGATATTTGTAAGCAGATCGAAGCTTCCAAAAGATACCGAGAGATCCTGAACCGAAACCATATCCGAAAAATTGAGCAAAGATATAAAAAAGTATGTCAGGCTTGAATGAGGAGAGTATCTCAATATGGATTATCTTTGAACTTCAAAAATGAAGTGGAATACTTTTGATACCTAAAATGTTTCCAGAGATATTTCTTTTTATATAGTTTATACCCCCATCCCAACCTTCCCCCGGGGGAAGGAGTAAGCTCAGCCTTTCCCCCTTGGGGAAACGGGAAAGGGGGTCGATTTAAGCTGAAAAGAAAAGAACTTCACTCAAAGAGGTCAAAGAATTAAATAATTGAAATTTGAAAAAGATGAAAGTTAATCAATACATAATCAGGGTAATACTGCTTGCTTCAATAATCTCAGTAATAGTTTCCTCCTGTAGAAAGAATGAGGAACCGGTCTATGATTATTTCATATCAAATGAACTTGAACTGTCCTATACTGAATCAAATATCAGCGGCTTTCTGGACCTGGCTGTTTTGTCTTATCCCGAACTGGCGGGGATAAAATCCTATATCGAATCAGGTATTGATATATACAGGATGGTTTATTCAACAACCATTGAAGACAGGGAGATCGAAGCATCGGGACTGGTTTGTGTTCCGGGGACACCGGGAGAATACCCGGTACTGAGCTTTCAGAACGGTACCAACACTCTGCATGCCAATGCACCAAGCCTGAATGTGACTGATCTGTCATATACACTTATTGAATCGATTTCTTCAATGGGTTTTATTGTTGTGATACCGGATTATCCGGGTTTTGGAAACTCTGAAGAGATAGCTCATCCGTACCTGATTGCAGAGCCAACCGTCAGGGCTGTCGTTGATATGTTTTATGCCCTTAGTGAAGCGGGCAGTACAAGATTTCCGGGTATCACGATCAAAAATGAATATTACCTGCTCGGGTACTCACAGGGAGGCTGGGCAACACTTACACTCCACAAAGCGCTTGAGCTCGACTATAATATGGATTTCAACCTGAGCGGAAGTGTCTGTGGAGCAGGATCTTATAATATGTCAGAGCTTTTCATATCAATTATAGGATCAGATACATATCCCATGCCATCCTACCTTGGTTATATAATCAATGCCTATTCGGAGTACAACCAGTTCACGAACCAGGTTTCCGACATTCTGAATGAACCTTATGCCACCAGACTGAGTTCACTTTATAGGGGAATCCTTTCACTCGGACAGATCAATAATCAACTTACAACTTCCATATCCGGACTGTTTAAGCAGGAATTTCTAACGGGTATTTCCTCTTCCCCGGATTATGCATCAGTGCGGGAGGCTTTGGTAAATAACAGTATCAGTCCATGGAACTCTGAAAAACCTCTACTCTTTGTTCATGGCGAAAACGACACCCATGTGAATGTCAGTGCAACTGAAACAATGTATAGTGCGATGATCGGAGCCGGAACATCCGCTTCGATCTGTGAAAAAATTATATTCCCCGGACTCGACCATGGCGATGGAGTTGTTCCCTGTATGACAAGGGGTATAATCTTTCTTGTCGGACTCAGGAATCAATAGGATCCGGAACCAGATTAAATCAAAAAAGGTGAGCCGAAAGAAAGAATTGCCATTGTTGGAGAAAGTTCTGATAACTGATATTGGAGCAGAAGGAAATGCATTAGCCAGGGTTGAAAACCAGGTGGTTTTTGCACCTATGCTGATCCCGGGGGACGTTGTTGATATCAAGGTCAGAAAAAAAAGAAAAAATTATCTTGAAGGTTCGGCAGTTAAGTTTCATGAGTACTCTCCTGACAGGATAAAACCGGTTTGCAGGCATTTCGGTATTTGTGGAGGTTGTAAATGGCAGCATCTTCCATATCATCTGCAGCTTAAATACAAGGAAAAGCAGGTACGGGATAATCTTACACGAATAGCGAAAGTTCAGCTGCCTGAGATTACTCCGATCCTTGGATCTGAGAAGATATATTTTTACAGGAACAAACTGGAGTATGCATTTTCGGATAAAAGATGGCTCACAAGGGAGGAAGTAAGCTCGGATAATGATTTTGATAAGGAGGATGCCCTGGGATTTCATGTTCCGGGAGTGTTTGATAAAGTGCTGGATATCAGGGAATGTCATTTGCAGCCAGAGCCCTCAAATGCAATTCGTGATGCAGTAAGGAGGTTTGCACATAAAAAAGGTTATGCATTCTTTAATCCCCGTCAGCATAGTGGTTTTCTAAGGAACCTTATAATACGCAACTCTGCTTCCGGAAATGTACTTGTGATTGTGATTTTTTTCCTCGATGAACCCGAAAGGAGGGAAGCTCTTCTTAATTTTATCATTTCGGAGTTCCCGCAGATAACTTCACTCTGGTATATTATAAACAGAAAGATGAACGACTCTCTGACCGACCAGGTTCCGGTACTTTTTAAAGGTACGGATCATATGATGGAGGAGATGAATGGTCTTAAGTTCAGAGTCGGACCAAAATCATTTTACCAGACAAACAGTATTCAGGCAGCCAGATTATATAATGTTGCACGGGAATATGCTGGTTTGACAGGGAATGAAATTGTATATGATCTTTATACGGGAACAGGAACGATCGCGAACTTTATAGCATCATCAGCAAGGAAAGTAATTGGTATTGAATATGTTAAAGAGGCAATCGAAGATGCATCCACAAATTCCGCGATAAATAATATCAGGAATACTTTTTTCCATGCAGGGGATCTGAAAGATGTTTTGTCAGAACATTTTTTTAAAGAAAACGGCCATCCGGATGTAATTATAACCGATCCTCCAAGGGCCGGAATGCATAATGATGTAGTGGAAGCCATACTGAATGCAACTCCGGACAGGATTGTGTACGTGAGCTGCAATCCCGCAACACAGGCTCGTGACATCATGATTCTTTCCAAAAAATACAATGTAGCAAAAATACAGCCTGTGGATATGTTCCCGCAGACACATCATGTTGAAAATGTAACTCTTCTGAAAAGGAAGTTTGATAATGGTTTTTAATCAAAACAAAAATAGTGTATCTTTAACATCTCTCTTTATTAATTAAGGGGATGGTGTCCGAAAGTCAATATAGTACAGGTTTTATTTCATTAACCCAGAGTCAGGGGGTGGATGATCATCTGGCAAGCCTCAGGTATGCCGGGATCATACAGCAGGCCCTTATGCCTGATGAGGACCATCTCAGCAGCCTTTTCAGGGATCATTTAGTATTGTTTCTTCCGAGAGACATTGTAAGCGGTGATTTTTATTATGCAATCCGCAACAAACAATATATCTGTGTCGCTGCGGGTGACTGCACAGGTCATGGTGTTCCCGGGGCTCTTCTCAGTATAATGGGAATAAGCTTCCTTAATGAAATATTTCAGGTGAAAATGGAACCGAAAGCCAACAGAGCTTTGAATCTGATGCGGGAAAAAGTAATGAAATCTCTTCATCAAACCGGGGAGAGATCAGAAGCAAAAGACAGCATCGATATCGGTTTATGTGTTATAGACAGCTATTCAAACATATTACAGTATTCAGGAGCAAACAGGCCTTTAATAAGAGTCAGGAACGGAGAACTCACCGAATTTAAACCTGATAAAATGACTATCGGACTTGCTCCCCTTAAAGAGCATTCATTTACAAATGTGTTGATAGATACTTTACCGGGCGACAGGTTTTACCTGTTCACTGATGGATTTTCTGATCAGTTCAGCGAATTAACCGATAAAAAATTCAAGTATAAACAGTTAAAATATGTAATAGAGTCCATGACAGGGCTCCCGCTTTCAGGACAGAGAGAATATCTGGAAGCCACCTTTTTTGAATGGAAGGGCAATACACAGCAGATTGATGATGTGCTGATATTTGGTTTTCAATTATAATTTCCAGACCATGATGAAGCTCACAGCTTTCAGGATCAGGAATTTCCGGTCAATAATTGATACCGGCTGGCAATCTCTCTCTCCTGATAATGTGACATGCCTTATCGGGCAGAACGAATCAGGAAAAACTTCTATTCTGGAAGCATTGAAGGTATTTTATACCGGCACCATTACCGAAGATATCCTTCGAAGCGACCTTACATTACCTGAGGTGAGCTGTCGCTTCAACGTCCCTGAAGGCTGGCTTCTTACTATTACCGATAATCCGGGGACTGAACTGAAAGAGCTTTTATCCGGACTAAGTACTATAGAATTAACAAGGGTGTGGATAGCAGACCTGACTTCATTTGTTAAAGTAAGCGGTGCTATCAGCCAGTATCTTGATTCGCTTGAAGATGCCTGGAGAATTTATCTCGGTGATGTTACTGTTAAACTGGAAGAGGAAATAGACCATACTACCAGCCTTGAAAGAACTCTGCAATCTATAAGACAGGAGGAAGCTGACCTGAAATTTAGTCTTAATGGCAAGAATGGCAAGAAGAATGTAATGAATATGTTTGCCAGGAAACCTGCTGTTGTTGAGGTCGCGCCAACCATTGAAACCCTTGAGGTAAGGCGCCGGTTGAATGAAATCATCGAGAACAGGGAAAGGTTAAATGGTGAACTGAAAGAAAGACAACAGATTAAAAAAACCGGGGATAGATGGAAAGAACTTCTGGAGACTTGCACCAAACTTGAAAATCACCTTGGTGAACTTTCAGTCAAGCTTGAGGAAAGGCATCAGCAGATGGCCCTCTTTATGCAACCGATTAGTGAAGATGACGAAACTGCGTGGAAGAATGTTCTTAGTGACTACAGAAAGACACGAAAAGAACGGGATCAGAAAAAGGCTGAATTAGACAGGGTTATTGCAATGTCGGGGTATATTATGGAAGGTACTTCTGAAGATGTGGCTGAGAAGAAGGTGAACGAAGTCATTCAGTCTTACAAGTCACAGTATAACAGTGAGATACTTGGGAAAAAATATTTTGAATTCTGTCCTGTTTTTGAACTGTTTGAAGATTTCGGCAGCCTTCTTCCGAACCGGATTGATATGGAGGATATCATCTCAGGAAATGAGAATGTCGAAGGGTATAAAGCTGCCCGTAACTTTCTCGCACTCGCACAGCTTGATTATACATTTTTCCAGCAACCTTCAAACCGGATTCTGAAACAAAAGATTGAGAACATTAATCAGACACTGACAAGGAATTTTCAGGATTTCTGGCAGCAGTCAATAGGGTCTAACAATAAGATTCACATTCAGTTTGAACTTGACCACTATAATACATCCTGTGGCGATAAAACAGGCCAGCCCTATCTCGAATTCTGGGTAAAGGACGATCGGGAGAGACTTTATCCTAAACAAAGAAGCCGGGGAGTCCGCTGGTTCCTCTCATTTTATATGGAGTTAAAAGCTGCGGCAAATCTCAACAAGCATATGATACTGCTTGTTGATGAACCGGGAGTGAGCCTTCATGCCCGGGCACAGGAAGATGTACTTAGAGTTTTTGAGGATATAAGGGGCAAAATTCAGATAATCTACACAACACACTCCCCGCACCTTGTCGAGATTGACAAAATCCACCGGGTACTGGCTGTTCAGAGGGACGATGTCGACAGTATGAGGAGTACTACCAGACTCATTGATCCGATGCAACTCTCCACCGCAGCACCGGATACACTTAGTCCGTTACAGAGTATTCTGGGGAATTTTGTGACAGGAGAGGGATTTTCTTCAAAAAGATTTAACCTGGTGGTAAATGATACAGGAACTTTTTACCTTCTGAATGGTATTATACAGCTCACACGATTCCGAAGCAGGATAAGCATTGTTCCATCAACCAATATCTCCTCGATCCCGTTATTATGCAATATTCTTATGGGATGGGGACTTGAATTTGCTGTTCTGCTGTTTGGGAATGATAAGGAGGATAATATTCAGAGCATGTTAAAGGAGACTATCTTCAAGACCAATCACAGTGGCAGGGATCTTATATTAAGGATGCCGGATTCTTTCCTGAATGCAGAGGATCTGTTATCGACACTCGATTTCAAGAATCATATCCTGAAGACCCGGGAAGGGATAACAATGTCGAATTCCGAGTATATGAGAGAAAAAGAGATGCCGAGAAATTTTATGTTCTCAAGATTCCTGAGCGAAGTTACAGATGGCGCTATTAAATTATCCGATTTTGATGAGGAGACGCAGGAGAATTTCAGGCTTTTATTAGATAAATTCAAGGGTCTGAAATAACGATTAAATTATTTTGCCTTTATTTCCGGTTTTTTCTATTTTTGTCGCGCCCGGAATCTGGGGGGATTGGAGAGATGGGTGACCCTCCTTCGCTGCATCCTGCGCTAAAGCTTCGGATGCCAAAGAAAGCTTCGGAGGGCGAAGGTGGCGATTTGATGATTAGGTATTGGAGATGGGTGACCCTCCTTCGCTGCATCCTGCGCTAAAGCTTCGGATGCCAAAGA
>CAZKMH010000031.1:0-16611 GCA_964553395.1 uncultured Rikenellaceae bacterium
AATACATCTTCATATTCGACTACAATATAATCCTTCAGTCCCTGGATAACTTCAACCTTTCCGGAGGAAATATTAAAAATGTTACCCCTGTTGTCATATGAAAAGATATTTCCGTTTATGACAGAATTCCCTTTCTTATCGACAACGGAATGCTCATAGAGTGAGCTCCATGTTCCCAGATCCGACCAGCCTATATCGGTGAACTTGACAAAAACATTATCGGCCTTTTCCATGATGCCGTAATCAATGGAAATGCTTCGGCACTCTGTGTAAGTTCTTATTATAAAACTCTTTTCCTGCCTGGTACCGATGAGCTTTTTCCCGTCATCAAATGCGGAGAACATGTCAGGGAGATATTTCTCAAAGGCTGCAAGGATTGATTTAATATTCCAGATGAACACTCCGGAGTTCCAGTAAAAATCGCCGCTCTGGATAAATTTCTTTGCAAGATCAATATCCGGTTTTTCGGTGAATGTCTTCACTTTCATAAGATTTTCATACCCGTTTACCGGTTTTTTGCGGTCGGCCTGTATGTATCCGTAACCAGTTTCCGGCCTGTCAGGTTTAATGCCCAGCGTGATCAGTGCATCATTCTGCTTTGCAAAATCCATGCTCTCCTGTAAAACTTTGCAGAATTCTTCTTCCTTAACAATCAGATGATCGGCAGGAGTAACCGCAATTACTGCATCAGGGTTTTCCCTGAGGATGCGGAATGTACCATAGGCAAGACATGGTGCGGTATTGCGGCGAAATGGTTCTGCCAGGACATTTGACGGATTGATGTCAAGCTGCTCTGTTGCCAGATCCTTATGTTCGGCGCTTGTAACGATGAAAATATTTTCCCCCGGAAATGCCGACCGGAAGCGTCTGAAAGTTTGTTGTAAAAGTGTTTCGCCGGTACCGAGTATATCGAGGAATTGTTTCGGTTTCTCACGCCGGCTCAGAGGCCAGAAACGACTACCGACGCCCCCCGCCATAATAATTACATACCTGTCATCCATTCCTGTTATATTATGTGCTGTAACTGTTATGCAAAGATAATTAATTTGTCCGCTTTTTGTTTAAGAAGCCGGGAACGGGAATTCTGGTAAAAATTCTTAATTTTGGCGGGAATAAGATCCTGCTTATGTTCAAGTTCCTTGCCCAGATGGGTAAATATATCCTTTTGCTTAAAAAGGTTTTCTCCAAACCGGAAAAGCCTTCGGTGTATTATAAGCAAACTATGTTTGAGCTTGTATCCCTGGGAATTAATTCCATAGGGATCATAACAATTATTTCCTTTTTTATGGGGGCGGTTATTACCCTTCAGACAGCTTATAACACGGAAAACCCGATCTATCCGACTTATCTTATCGGACTTGGCTGCCGCGATTCCATATTGCTTGAATTTTCTTCCACGATCTCAGCCCTTATCCTTGCCGGAAAAGTCGGTTCGAATATTGCCTCGGAAATCGGTACAATGAGGGTTACAGAACAAATTGACGCGCTCGAAATGATGGGAGTCAATTCCGCCTCCTATATCATCCTCCCGAAAATAATTGCCACTCTCCTTTTTAATCCGGTCCTTACACTTATAAGCACAATTGTGGGGATCGTCGGAGGCTGGATAGCCGGGGTACTCGCCGGTGTGATTTCTTCACAGGATTTTGTTTACGGTATCCAGTACGCCTTTGTACCTTATTATGTAACATACTCAATTATAAAAACATTATTTTTTGCTTTTATAATTACAAGCATTTCATCTTTCCAGGGCTATTTCGTGGATGGCGGTTCCCTCGAGGTTGGCCGTGCCAGCACAAAAGCCGTGGTTTTCAGCAGTGTCCTTATCCTGCTTTCCAATGTAGTACTTACCCAACTTCTCCTGTCATGATACGGGTTAAAAATCTTGAAAAGTCGTTCAATGGGAAGGTTATCCTGCATGATATCTCTGTCGCGTTCGAACCCGGCAAGACTAACCTGATAATAGGACGAAGCGGATCAGGTAAAACCGTTTTGCTTAAATCGATTGCCGGACTTCATGAACCGGAAAAAGGTGAGGTCTGGTTTGAAAAGATCCTTTTTAACAAGCTCGATTTCAATTCGAAAAAAGAGATCCGCAAAGAGATGGGTATGCTTTTCCAGGGAAGCGCACTTTTCGATTCCCTGACTGTTGAACAGAATGTCAGGTTCCCTCTCGATATGTTCACAAACAAGACCCTTGAGGAAAAAAATGAAAGAGTCAACTTTTGTCTTACCCGGGTAAACATAATAAATGCAAATAAATTATTCCCTTCCGAATTATCAGGAGGAATGAAGAAAAGGGTCGCAATAGCAAGGGCGATCGCCCTGAATCCCAAATACCTTTTCTGCGACGAACCCAACTCGGGGCTCGACCCGATGACTGCGATTCTTATCGATGCGCTTATAAAGGAGATTACTGTTGAGTTTTGCATGACCACCATTGTGAATACACACGATATGAACTCGGTTCTTGAGATCGGTGAAAAAATCGTATTTATCCATGAAGGTGTTATCTCATGGGAAGGCAACAAGGATGAAATTCTTCATTCCGACAATGAGCTCCTTAATGAATTTGTTTTTGCCAATTCCCTGGCCAAACAGCTCAGATCATCCGAAAACTAAGCTGACTTTCTAGTCCACTTCCTCATAATCAACAAATTCGCCTGTCTCTTTGGAGACTTTCTTTGTGTCAGGGTTGTTCTTTCCATTCTGCCCCGGCACCTGATCCGGATCCCGGGTAATATCAAAATATCTGGCAAACATCCTGACAACCAGATATATAATCAGACCTATTAATATTATACGAATAAAATAAACCATTGTAATATTAATTTATTATTGAACCAGAACCATTGGTTTGTCTACCTTTCTTCTGGCTTTATTTCCAAATACCAGGTTCATCCCGAATCTGAGATGCATTGTATTCCAGCTCTCGGGAAGGACGATATTCTTACCCTCGTAAAGTATTCTGTTCCATGTAACCGGGATCCGGTCGGCAAGTGCATAAAACTGGAAAAATCCGGGCCTGAATGCCAGGCCAAATCCCAGATTATCATATCTGTAGTTTGCGGCCGTATAGGCAATACTTGTGGAAAAGGCATTTCCGAGGTTCAGGTTTGCCGACAGGGTCAATGCTTCCTTGAACTGGTCTCCGATAATTTTTGTATAGGACAGGACACCCACCGAGAAGCTTTTCGTCAGGTTATAGCTTGCCCCCACGGTTACGCCAAAAGGAAGGTTCGTCGTAAAGGGTGTTTGAGTATCCGTAACAAAGAAAGAGTTTCGGAGGGAATCGAGCAACTCCTGTGCAAGAGAATCAAAAGTCATTTTCCCCTCGTAAACATCCAAAAGGTCAACTCCGCTGAATTCAAACTGGCTCTCTGCCTTAAGGTTTTTAACATCTCTTTTCCATTTGATATACCCAAGATCGGTTACAGAGGCAGATAATCTGAACTTTTCCGTAACAGCAAATTCCGCTCCGATATCAAGACCAAGACCAATATTGCCCGGTCTCCCGAGATAATTGAGAATCCACCTGCCGTCATCAAATCCTGAGTCGTCAAGCGAAATACTGTCAATATTATTCTTGTCATCAAGATAAATGTCGACCGGAGCACTTATATTGACCATCAGATCGGCATCAAAGGTATGAGTATAATCATCACCCACGGTAATTCCCAGCGATCTGTTATCGAGCACAACAGATGTGATTCCAAACAGAAGCTTCCCTCTTATCCCAAGCCGCAGCTTATTCGTAAAGTTTTTGGAAAATCCGAGTCCTGCTTCCCGGTAATACATTGCATCGCTTCTGAAGGAGCTCAGATCGATTTTTTGACCGACAAATTGTTCATTGCCTTCAAAACCAAGTCTGAGCAGGTCACCGGGGAGAGCTACATTTCCATTAACCCGTTCATTTACATCAAAGGAAATGTAGAGATCCGTTCCGACACTGAATCCAAGTCCGAATGTCTGAATAAGGACCTGCGGTTCGATGGCATTTAAATCCTTGATCTTTGTAATAAATTCCTCCACATTATAGTCCGGGTGAAAAATTGAGATTACCGAATCACCTGATTTGGAGAATATATCCGAGAAGTTGAAGAAATTATTGTTTACATTCAGATTGATACCCGAAATTCCCGGAAGACCTATATATACAGAGTTTGAAGGCCGTAACGCCGGATTAAGAAAATGGTTCTGAGGAAGATTCATATAGTAGAGCACCTGGCTGTTCTGGGCTGCAGAATCATAAAACATAACTGCCGGCAGCAATATCAGAATATACTTGATTTTCCTGATCATCTTTTTCATTTTTAGCAGAATTACTTTAAATCAAATTTCAGATCAGGTTTCAGGACGAGACTCGCATTAAAATTGATCTTGTAATCAGAATAGATCTTAACATCCTTCGAACCATTATCTGTTGTATTCATTGTGAATTTGAAGATGATCTTGTCAGATAGATCCACTGAGTCCCAGAATTCCCTTGTAATCTCAATGCTGGTATTGCATTCCACAGGGTTTGTAACCCGCCCGTTATTGTCGACAGGAGCCGGTTCAAGAATATTTTCCGCGTCAACTGTGCTTCTGTTCACACCTGCTACAGAGTCATAGAGAATTATGCTGAGAGATACCCCTACCGGAAATCCGTTTTCAGCATTAATATCTATCCGGAGAAATTCAAAATCGTCAGGATCAACAGGATTACCGTCCTCAGAATCTTCGATCTGCAAAAAATTATCGACAGTGTCGGCAAACTGAAGACTTGTCATCCGTAATTCCATGGGTATTTCTATTTCAAGCGAACCGATAAAGCGGCTGTCGCCAAAAACGTAATTGTCCCTGCTGCCTGTATTTCCCTGGGGATTCATTTTTGCAGAGCCCGAAAAACGAATTATTTCCGGAGGCATTGATACCAGTTCCGGTAATGTTGAGTTGGTTTTGTCAATCGTAAAAACTCCGGTTTTATCACGTTCATCCGGAGCAGCAGGGTAGCTGAGGGTGAACGGATCCATCCCGAGATCAAGTGTTTCGTCTGCCTTAAAACCTGTAGCCAGAAGGTCTACCTCAACCGGTAAGGCAAAAGAATTTGAATAGTTCAGCTTTACCGACGGGCTGGAAAGCAGAAAATCGCCTGAAATCTTCCTGAGAATATCCTTTATATCGAGATCGAGTGTATCCGGTTCAATATATTCTGTTTCCTGACCAAAAAAACCCTTTACATAATCAAAATCAGGATTAAGAAGTTCCAGTGTTACAGTCACTTCATCCGTGCTGTTGAAGTTTACCATGTTGCCGTTGGACGAAATTGTAATATTCTGCTCAACCGGAAGTAAGTTGTATGGTTGTGTGGAAATAGTGCCCAGATCAATAATTGAATTATCAACCATGATATTCCCGTTCAGTGTAGAAAAGGGATTTACAGTCAATGACTCGGTTACAGGAACCCCAAATCGTAAAGCCGTGGGAAATGAAAGTGACACATCCGACGTCAGCGGAGAACCCGACATAATTGAATAGGAAATATTCCCGGCATTCATTTTAATTACAGTTACTTCGATTCCGGTCCCGGGATCGAAAGAGATAGTATCGATATATCACCACCAACTACTGAAACATTCTGGATCGGTACGACCACTCTGCCGGATTTTACCAGTAAATCCCTTCCTGCGATGCTTACTTCAACTTTATTGACATCCAGGTCGATCGGTACAGGGGAACCGCTACCCGGACTGCCACTAATGGTAACTGCGGCAGTTAGTGAATTCCTGATGGTGACATTGGCAATATCAATGGAGGTCCGTCCGATTTGTCCCGGGTCAATCATTGCAATCGTCCCCTCCCCTCCCACAGGAGTATGATCAACAGCATTATAAAGACTGATCTTAATGCCCGAAACCGGGGCAGGCAGATTATTCCTCACAGTTATATCAATTATTCCTTCCCTGAAGACTGCATACTCAAAATTTGTAAATACCGAATAGGTCACCTCGTCCATTGTAGTAACTGGAAAAGGTGGAAATGTCGAAGTTGTGCCATCCATGGCAAGGAACTGAGCCCTGAGTTCCGGACTTAATTTCTGGCTGATCTTATCGAGAGTAAAATCAATAATATCACTGAAGGCAGTAATACTTATATCTCCCATCTCATAAGTCTCGCTGAATGAGACCATATCATTCAGGTCGTAATAATCCTCCATCCTGAAACTGATTACAGAGTCTTTTTTGAAGACAATCCTTATGAAATTATCCTCATCAAAAACCACTGTATCATTGGGATCCATGAGGTCGCTGATTGAAACATCCCCCCTGATAGCAGAAATTGCCAGTGTCGGCGAAAGGTGGGCCTGTTTTGACAGCTTATCCATGTCATAAGTTTCTCTTATGCAGCCTGTTGCTGCAACCAGGGAAATCAGAAAGAATGTTTTTTTCAGCATGATAATATTTAGTTTTTAGCCGTCTCCAGTTTATAATTATACAGGAACCTGTCGGTTCCTCCCACGATCAGATGCCATTCTCCGCTGTCCGTAAATTTCCCGATTGAGAACATTGATTCTCCTCTCAGCGGGAACCCTTCCATTATTTTTCCCCCGGAGTCGATCAGATAAATATGTTTCCCCGCGATATCAAATACCCCGATTTTTCTGTCAGTTGCTGAAAAAATAAAGTTGATAGGACCTCCAAGTTCATTAGATCCGAACTTCCTTGTGAACATCTCGGATCTGTTATGGTCGTAAAGATACAATATACCTTTATCAATAAAAATATATTCACCAAAGCCATCCCCGTCCACATCAAAAATATCAAACGAATGTTCATCGGAAAACTTTCGTTTACTGAATTTTTCGACTCTCCCGTCGAAATAGATATTCTGGACCGTACCATCAGGAGAGGTACAAACAACTGAAGGCGAAGTTCCCGAAGTAAGCCTCATTGCAGATCCGACCGCTTTAGTCACAGGTTCCTTCAGTGTAAGCCTCTTATTGCCGGCACGGTCGAGAAAATAGACCGAAGTTTCATCGGAAATTACCAGGTAATCCTTGCCGGAAACCCTGAACCAGCTTATTTCTGAGCTTACAGTGCCTCCGGTCCTGAATGGTTTCCATCCCTTAACAACACTTCCGCTTCTGTCATATGCATAAACCATCCTGTCCTCTCCTGCTATCAGAAGCCTGTAAATATTGTTATTGTCATAGTCGAACAAAGCAACAGGATTTGTGGCCGGAGATCTGAGCCTGACCGGATATCTTTCAACATAATTTCCATTCCTGTCGAGGAGATGAAGGAAATTTTTTCCTGAAAAAAGAAGCTGGAATTTCCCGTTCCTGAAATAATCAATCATATAAATGGTGCTGCTTATCCTTTCCCTTAAAGGTACTTTCCACAGAACACGTCCGGCGGCATTTACGAGGTAAGCATTGTTTTTCATGTCCTGAATGAAGATCTCCCTTGCTCCTGTCAGATGGTTTGTAAAGAAAAATGGTTTTATTGCCGCAACAGTATCCAGCAGAGTTTCCCATTCAGTAACCGACACCTCCCTTACCTCATCTTTAAACCTGACAGACAGACTATTATATATCATGTTGTTGCTGGGAGTAAACTGGTACCCTGCCGCCTGGATCTTCCCCAGCGAATTTTTATTCGCCCGTAATATCTTTACAATGTCGTCTGAAAAGAAGCGGGAAAGGTAACCTGTGATCCGTGATGGCACACAATAGAAAAAATACCCTGAAATGCTGGGCAGGGTTGTCTCAAAATCTCTGTATGTCAAATCGTTGGCAAGAGTTTTATTAAGAAGATTATCATACAGCATCCTCGATATCGTCAGGTATGAGCCGCCGGTAATAAGATAGTTGTCGTAAAATGCAAACCAGGAATCAAATTGTTCTCCTGTGTAACCCGGAATAAAAGCCGAGGCATATCCTTTGTACGGGGTAAGGTAAACAGGTATATTTATCTGGTCGTCAGGCTGAAAGTGGAAGATATTTTCCTTATCGATGGTGGTGCTGAATTCGTCAAGAAAGATCTTTTCGGCGTAAACCCGGTTCTTCAGCTCATAAATGATAAGGGAATTCTCGCTCACTGACTTATCCCTGATGTCGATATATGCTCTTGTGATCTCATCACCTGTATATTCCCTCATTTTTCGTGCAAGTTCTGCAGCTGCCATGGGTACGGTGTTTACCGGAGTTTTCCCCGGTTCAGCAGGATCGAAAACAATTGATTCAAAAAGCCCTGTTGCCGAAGGAAGGATCTTATAAGTTGTGAACAGGGCTGCTTTTCCCGATTTATATCTGTGAAGAATGTCTTTCGGATTATCACTTTCGGTGTAACCGCTTATAACCAGCCCGTTGTCGCTGATGTAAATATCTCCTCCGGCGCTTCCGGCCAGCGTACCCACTGCCGGTGCCGGCACCGGAGAAGTGTTTTTAAAAGCTGATTTTAATAAACCGGAGAGATTTTCAAAAACTATAAAAATTTTGTCCTCTTTCTTCCCTGATGCCTGCAGTACCCTTGAAAATCCGGGTGCATCTCTCACATCATTTTCCCTGATTGTCTGAGCAATTGCTTCTTTCATAACTCCTGAGGTGCTGGCACAAAGAAGCAATCCGGAAATATTTGCAATGTAAACAGTATCCTTTTGTTTTTCTATAGTGTATGGAAGCCCGAGGACAGCATTTCCGAGCAGACTTGTCTGAGTAATAGTGCTGATCCCTGATGAACGGAGTGCCTCTCTTATCTGCCGCAGTTTGACTGAAGATGTTACAGCCAGGGAAAGCAGTGAATGAATTCCTTCACTATCTGTGAGTTGAAATGATATCAGAGCTTTACTGCCGTCCAGAATATTTCTATAAGCCGGCTTATTCAACTGATCAGCAAGAAATTTTACCTTCCTGTTAAAAGTGTCAAATTCCTTTATTTTGCCGACCTCACCGAATAATCCTTTTCCGGTTGTAAGAGAGTTGAAGAAACTTTGCAGGTCGACAGGTGCAATAACAATACAGGCTTCGGGAGAAATTACCCTGTATGGATCGGTAAGAAGACTTTTTCGGCCCTGTTGAAAAAAGTATCCCAGTATTGCCAGACCTGAAATAAGTATAATTACAGAGATGATGGCTGTCCTTTTCCCCACTGCCGGATTATTATTTACTGACCTGCACCAAAATTAATCAAATAATGGTAACCGGGGTCAGGCTTCTTCAATCACCTTCCAGCCGGTAGCATCGGCCAGTGCATAGACCGGATCTCTGAGGTCGCCATAAAAAGTGACTCTGTGCCAGCCCCACACGCCCCACATTGTGAACAGTTTCTCAATATCTCCTACCGGTTCTGCACATAATTTGGTTCTGCATGCCCTGTCGTCAGGGTCATTGCCAAGAGAAACGGCCTGATGGAACAGTATCTCTTTCCTCTGATTATTTATTTCGAGAGTTGTGGTCATATAATTGAGCGGAAGTATCGATTGAACGGAAGCTCCATTCCTGTCTTCGGAGTGCGTCATGATTCTGAAGGGATTGGTTTTTCCTTCCGGACCGAATATTCTGTTGGGAGCTACACAATGTGCATAAATTATCTGCCGCTTTGATGTGTCAATCACCGGATCGGAAATGAATCCGGGACGCCCTCCTGTCATGGTTGAAAATGCTACCATTGTTGCCGTAGAATTAACATCACACTCACAGGCACCCACCAGTCCTTCATTACAGAGCTCATGAAAACCAAGGCAGGGATAAGCATGGATATGACCGCCGTAAAATCCGCCCAGACAATTCATTGTAAGGGCAATGGCGCCACGTTTTTTCATTACAGTTTTCATCCCCAGGTACATAGCGGCAGATGTCAGTAACGTTTCCCACGGTACACCTACCACTTCGAGTGCTGATTTTTGCCAGATCCCTGCAACCCTGGCAGTTTCTTCCTTATCAGCTTTGCTCCAGGCATCGTTTACTTCCGAGAAAGGAATGTATTCTACCGGGATTCCCATCACCGGATCAGCAATTCTGGCTGTCTGGTCCTTAACGGCAAGTATTTTTGAATTGCTTAATTGCCTTGTGCACTCAGCCGGTGAAAGCGCTTTAATTTCATTTCCATTAACTGAATATCGCTTTGCGGAAGGAGTTGAACCAATACGTGCTTTTTCAGTAGCTTTAACGAAATCGGCAACCGATCCCCCGTCCCTGACTATGTTGAAGCAGGTTACGGCTGCCAGAAGATCTTCAACTTTTGAAGATGCCACAAATCCCACGTTTGAGGTTTTGCCGGTAAGGAATGTGGAGGTATACACAAGGAATCCTCCGCTCCCTCCGAATTGAAAATCAGCATAAAGCACCGGTTTGCCGGTTTTGGCAATTGTCTGGACAATCCTGTTCCAGCAATTCATCTGGTAAACCAGATATCCTCCGATATTTTCCTTTGCATCCAGTAGTACTATCTTTTCAGCATCTTCAGGACCGGCTGCCAGTGCCGGTATGAACTCAAAGCCGGGGAAATTGCTTTTCAGAGTATTGTTAATCTTCTCCATAACCGGATTAAAATCAAATCCCAGGTTTGGCCAGTCAGGCTGGGCCTGAACAGGGGCATGAAGGGAATAGATGGTCCGTATTCTCATGCGTGCAGCCCCCTTCACCGATGGCCCGGAAGGTGAAATAAAAGAGGCTGGATTCATGGCTAAACAGGCAGCACAGGCAGAACAGGATGATATAAATCCCCGACGGGTAAAATTTGCAGTATCCGGGTGCCGGAAAGGGTACTTTTTGTCCAATCGCTTCATTTTCATATCAGTAATATTTAATGACATCATTAACAGATCATTAAATTTACTAAATATTACTTATATAATTGCCGGCCCGGATTGTTTTTTCTATAAGCAGGCATCGAAATTAATCCTGAAAAGTGGTCTTTGGCATGCAATTTGATCATTATTATTACACAGGCAATCTCAATCATATACTTGATCCTTCAAGCTCAGCCAGGCCAAAAGCCTGGCTTCTATTTTTTATTAAAACGGCCTGTAACCGATTATCTCCCTGACTTCCCTTATAGTTTTTGAAGCGCTGGCTCGTGCTTTTTCAGCTCCGTCTCTGACTACCCTGGTCAGATATTGATTATCGGAAATAATCTGAATGATCTTGTCCCTGACAGGTTCAGTGACCTTTATTATGTCTTCAGCAAGCTGTTTCTTCATCTCTCCGTAGCGGATCTTGCAGGATGCGTGTTGTTCTGTGAAATATTTAACAATAGAGGGATCGGAAACAACTTTCATTATTGTAAATAGATTCTGAACCGGGACGGAAGGCTTCGCTTTTGGAGTCTTCGGCCCTTCATCAGTGACCGCCCTCATCACTTTTTTCCTGATCTCCTGAGGGCTGTCGGCGAGGAATATTCCGTTCCCTTCACTTTTTCCCATTTTCCCCGTACCGTCAAGACCTGGTATTTTGAGAAGCTTTTCGCCAAAATTATAAGCATCCGGTTCGGGAAAATAGTCTACCCCGTACATTGTGTTGAACCTCCTGGCAAAACGCCTGGTCATTTCAAGGTGCTGCTCCTGATCCTTACCCACCGGGACCTTGTTGGCTTTGTGAATTATTATATCTGCAGCCATCAGAACCGGGTATGTTAAAAGTCCGGCATTTATGTTATCAGGCTGGTTCCGTATTTTTTCCTTGAATGAGGTGGTTCTCTCCAGTTCCCCTACATACGCATTCATATTCAGGAGGAGATACAGTTCGGTCACTTCAGGAACATCACTCTGAATAAAAACTGTTGCAATTTCCGGATCGATACCGCATGCCAGGTATTCAGCCAGAACCTGTTTGATGTTCCCATGAAGGTCAGCAGGTTTGGGATGAGTCGTAAGCGAGTGATAATCAGCTATAAAAAAATAGCACTTGTTCTCCTTCTGCATCTTCAGAAAGTTTTTAACCGCTCCGAAATAGTTGCCAAGATGCAGATTCCCTGTTGAGCGTATACCGCTGACTACTGTCTCCATGTACCATCAATTAAAAATTCCATGCAAAGCTAATCGTTTTTTTGAAGTGCAGGTTTATGCTGATAGATTCGGCAGTGTGAGGATTGTCTTTTTGATTTTTCATGATACCCGCTGAAATTGAAAATATTCCTCCTAAAATAGTACCTTTGCCCTTTAAATTATTTGGGCTGTGGAATCAACAAGACAGAAAAAAGTATCAAGGCTGATACAAAAGGAAGTTGCTGACATATTTCTCCGTAAAGGGAGCGAATATGCACCGGGAAAGCTCATATCCATTACTAAAGTCAGGATCAGTCCTGATCTTTCATTTGCAAAAATCTATTTAAGCATCTTCCCTTCATCAAATAACGGCCATGTATTGCAGGTTGTACAGAACCATGCTCCGAAGATCAGATTCGACCTTGGCCACAAAGTAAGATCCCAGTTGCGGATTGTTCCCGATATCGCATTCTATATTGATGACAGCCTTGACTATATCGAAAATATAGACAGGCTGCTGAAATCGTGAATTTCATGCAGTACGAACCAATCAAAAGATCTCTTGGCAGGTTTTTCTCAGGGCCGCCATTTATGAGAAAAATCCTCTACTTTCTCCTCGATCTGCTTCTTCTTCGTACCTGGCATGTAAAAAAAGCATTGAGAAAGATCAGGCGGAAATTACCCGGCCAGGCCAATATACTGGATGCCGGTACAGGCTTCGGCCAGTATGCCTGGCATCTTTGCAGGATGAGCAGGCAATGGACGATCAGGGGAGTCGATATCGACAAAGAGCAAATTGATGGTTGCTCTGCTTTTTTCAAAAAAACGGGATTGTCCCAAAGGGTTTCTTTCAGTGTTGCCGATCTGACTCTCTACAATGATCCGGACACCTTCGATCTCATTCTTTCGGTCGATGTGATGGAGCATATAAAGGATGATGAAGTTGTATTCGGTAATTTCTTTAAATCATTGAAATATAATGGCATACTGCTAATTTCGACACCTTCCGACAAGGGAGGCAGTGATGCCCGCAGCGAAGAGGATGAGTCATTTATAGGTGAACATGTCCGGAACGGTTACAGCATAAAGGATATAACTGAAAAGCTGGTTGCAGCAGGTTTCAGAAAAACTGAAGTATTATACACTTACGGAACGCCGGGCAACATCTCCTGGCGCCTTTTAATGAAATATCCCGTTAAAATGCTCAATATTTCATATTTATTTTTTATACTGCTGCCCTTCTGGTATGTGATAGTTTTCCCGGTATCAATAATCCTTAATATTTTTGATCTCCGGCTGACCCATAAAACAGGAACAGGATTACTGGTCACGGCCGTAAAGTAAAAAGAGTGAAGCTCTCGTTATACATAGCAAAAAGGTATCTCTTTGCGAAAAAATCGCGGAATGCAATAAACGTAATTTCAGCCGTATCGGTAGCGGGTGTTGCTGTCGGGACCATGGCGCTGATAATAATTTTATCAGTATTCAACGGCCTTGAAATGATGGTCACTTCCATTTTCAACACATTTGATCCCGATTTGAAGATCACGGCGGCAGAGGGCAAGACATTTATCCCCGACGATTCACATCTGAAGCTGCTCTCAAATACCGGAGGCGTATCCTGTTATTCGCTGACAATTGAGGAAAATGCCCTGCTGAAGTATGGCGACAGGCAATTTATTGCCACTATTAAAGGGGTTGACGACAACTATGTAACGGTAACCGGCATCGACAGCTCGATGTGGGATGGTGAATTCAGGCTCAGATCGGAAAACGGACGGCCATGGGCTGTTCCCGGAATCGGGATCGCACAATACCTTGGAATAAGTATAAATTTTATAACACCATTATTCATTTATGTGCCCCGTGCTTCAGCAGGAAGCACAATCGATCCCGACGAGGCATTTAACAGGGATTTCATCTTCGCGTCAGGTATCTTTCAGATCGAACAGTCATACGATTCAAAATATATCTATTTGCCAATCGCCTTTTCCCGCGATCTGCTGCAAAATGAGAAGGGGGTAAGCTCCATTGAGATCAGGTTCACTGATAATGCTGATCCCAGAGTGGTTCAAAGGGACGTCGAAAAGATCTTCGGGAAAAAATTCATTGTGCAAAACAGATATGAACAACAGGAGATCTTCTATAAGGTCATGCGGTCGGAACGGCTGGCTATCTTCTTCATACTTACGCTTATAATTATTATAGCTTCATTTAATATAATCGGTTCCCTGACGATGCTGATAATCGAAAAAGAAAGGGATATTGAAATACTCAGGAGTCTTGGCGCAGATAATAATCTTATCAGGAAGATTTTTATTTTTGAAGGATGGCTTATATCAATTATCGGGGCATTAGGAGGCCTGATCCCCGGATTTATTATCTGCTGGATACAGCAAACCTTTGGATTGATAAAACTGCAGAGCGATACTCTGATCATGGATGCTTATCCTGTTCTGATGAAGCTGAAGGATTTCATCATAGTCCCGGCTACGGTCCTTCTGATCGGATACTGGGCAGCCTGGTATCCCGTCAGATTCCTAACAAAGAAGTATCTTGTGAAAAATGAAAAGCAGGGATGAGAATAAATACCGGAGTGTAAGGGATATCTTCCCTGTGCTTTGCCTTTTCCTGATAACAGGAATTGCGTGTTCCGGTGATAAAAAGCAAGGTCTCATTCCTGAAAAGACATTTGAAGCTATCCTCACCGAGATTCATCTTTCGGATGGACTGCTGATGCTTCCTGACTTACGCGAATTATATTTTGAAAGGGATTCGGTCGCAAATTATAGAGATGTTGTTGAAAATCATGGCTATACAAAAGAAGCTATGGACAAGACCCTGAAATACTATTTTACTGAAAAACCAAAGAAATTGCTCCGGATTTACGATCATGCAATCGGGCGTTTGACGGAAATTGAGACTCTCCTGTCGGGTGAACCTGATGAAACCCCAGGGCGGCCCGGAGATCTGTGGAAGGGAGCATCTGTCTATTATTTATCTGACAATCCGGAAGATGAAAAAATCTATTTTGATCACGTTGGCTTTCTTCAGGGGGAATATGCACTGACATATACAGCTACCGTTTATCCGGCCGATGAGACTTTTAATCCATGCTTTACCGCCTGGTCCGCCGCTGCCGACAGTGCCGATACCGGGAAACGGAATTATCTTCCGCCGGTAAGATATATCAAGGACGGACAACCTCATACATATACTTTTACCTTTTATAATCCCGGATCAACACCTGTCATTATGAAGGGCTGGTTGTTTGATTTCGAAAATAATCCGGCCGGCATCTCCAAACACGCAAAAATCGAAAACATCTCATTTTTATTTACCACCCGGATAATATGAGACGCTTATCAGCCCAGTTCATCATCACAAACACAGGAGCTCCGCTGAAACGAGGTATTGTAACTGTTGATAATGGAACGATAATTAAAGTCGAAAACACAAACGGCTCTCTTACAGAAAGTCAGTCAGTTGAATTTTACAACGGTATAATCATCCCGGGATTTGTAAACTGCCATTGCCATCTTGAACTCTCACACCTGAAAGGAGCTGTTCCTCCGGAAACCGGCCTGGGTGAGTTTTTGATACAGTTGCAGAAAGTCAGGATTAATAATCCCGATGTTATTATTTCATCTGCCATGTCTGCCGATACTGATCAATACAATCAGGGGGTTGAGCTGTGCGCTGATATCTGCAACACCTCACTTACATTCGGCATTAAAAGAAAGAGCCGGATACGATATATAAATCTGCTTGAGGTTTTCGGAACTGATCCTGAACAGGCAGCCGGCAGGATGAATGAGATCATAGACTTATCCGGGGAAGCCGCCGGATCAGGTTTGACTTGCTTTATCACACCTCATACTGTTTATGCCGTTTCCCTGCCCCTGTTCAGGCTGATAAAGGAAAAAACATCGCAAAACAGGGTCACTTCAATTCATTTTATGGAAACTGAAGGTGAGAGCTCCTTTGTATCGGACCATTCGGGCCCTTTGCTGGAATCATTTGACAAGGCAAAGATGCTGCCCGGCGAACTAAAAACTGCTGAAAGCATTACTTCCACAATACTGAATGAGGTTACGTCATCCGGAAATCTTGTTCTTGTCCATAATACATATGCCGACAGGGAAACAGTAAAACAGATACAGACAAGGAAAAATATATTCTGGTGTCTGTGCCCGAATGCAAACCTGTATATTGAAAACAAAATCCCTCCTGCCGATATGCTTCTTTCGGAAGGGTGCGATATAGTAACAGGTACCGACTCGCTGGCTTCAAACGGAAAACTAAGCATTCTGTCAGAACTGATAACCCTGCAGCAATATTACCCTTCCCTGAACCTGCAGGAACTTATTCGCTGGGCTACAATCAATGGGGCCAGAGCACTTGGTGAAGATCAGGATTTCGGTTCGATCGAACCCGGTAAAAAACCAGGATTGCTGCTTCTTCAAAATGCTGATCTTATAAACTTCAGGCTTCTCCCTGAAACGACAGTCACCAGGCTAATTTAACCTGTTCTTGTGATCAACGGCTTATAAAACTGCTTATTAAACGTTTTATAAGCAGTAGTTATCACTCGCTGGCGCGGATTTGCAATCCGTGCCTTCCAAATTAAACAGGCAAGTAATT
>CAZKMH010000032.1:0-16581 GCA_964553395.1 uncultured Rikenellaceae bacterium
TAAGAAGAGGTCAAGCTCAGAAATCAAATAAGCATTATGATCTGATTTAATTAATTTTACAGATAGTAAAATACTGCATATCATGATAACCACCGATTTCAGTACGAGCATAACTGAAGGTATCCCCTCCGAACTTCCTCCGCAAAAGCCTTATGATCCGGATATTAACCATGCTCCGGGACGAAAGGATATTCTGAGTCAGGCAGAAAAGAGACTTGCTGTAAAGAATGCCCTCAGGTACTTTCCACAGAAATTTCATTCAGTCCTGGCGGTGGAATTTGCACAGGAGCTGGCCAGGTACAGCAGGATTTATATGTACAGGTTCCGTCCCGGTTATGAAATGAAAGCCCGCCACATCCGTGAGATACCTCACAGGTCTGAAAAGGCGGCGGCCATCATGCTGATGATAATGAATAACCTTGATCCCTCTGTTGCTCAGCATCCTCATGAACTGATAACCTATGGCGGGAATGGTGCCGTATTTCAAAACTGGGCTCAGTATCTTCTTACAATGAAGTATCTTTCGGAAATGACAGAGGACCAGACACTTGTAATGTATTCCGGTCATCCGATGGGGCTCTTCCCATCACATAAGGACGCTCCCAGGGCAGTGATCACCAACGGCATGGTGATACCGAATTATTCTTCCCGCGATCACTGGGAAAGGTTCAATGCCCTTGGTGTTTCACAATATGGCCAGATGACAGCAGGTTCTTATATGTATATCGGACCACAGGGGATAGTTCACGGTACAACAATTACTATCCTCAATGCCGGCAGGATCATCAGCAGGAAAGGAGAGGGATTGAAAGGGAAACTCTTTGTCTCATCCGGGCTCGGCGGTATGTCGGGTGCCCAGCCAAAGGCAGCATCTATTGCCGGCATCACTTCGGTAATTGCAGAAATAAACCCTAAAGCTATCAATACCCGTTATACGCAGGGCTGGGTTGATGAGGTGATCACCGGCATGGATAAGCTCGTAATACGGGTGAGATCTGCAAAAGAGAAGGGGGAGATTGTTTCACTGGCATATCAGGGAAATATAGTGGATGTCTGGGAAAGATTTGCTGATAAAAATATTATGGTCGACCTCGGATCTGACCAGACCTCCCTGCATAATCCGTTCGCTGGTGGTTATTATCCTGCCGGAGTGACCTTTGAGGAGTCAAACAGGCTGATCTCCGCCGATCCCGAAAAATTCAAAGCACTTGTTAAACAGTCACTTGTACGTCAGGTTAATGCTATTAACAGGCACACTGAACAGGGAACATACTTTTTCGATTACGGCAATGCGTTTTTACTGGAAGCATCGAGAGCCGGAGCCGATATACTCAAACCCGACGGTGGATTCAGGTATTCGTCATATGTCCAGGATATTATGGGTCCGTTGTGTTTCGATTACGGCTTCGGTCCGTTCCGGTGGGTGTGCTGTTCCAACGATCCTGAAGATCTGAAGATAACTGATTCGATTGCTGCTGAAACTCTGGTTAAACTGATGAAGAGTTCACCGGAAGAGATCGGGCAGCAAATGGCTGATAACATACACTGGATTGAGGAGGCCGGGAAAAACAGGCTGGTTGTTGGATCGCAGGCAAGGATACTTTATGCTGATGCAGAAGGAAGAATAGAAATTGCAGATGCATTCAACAAGGCTGTCGCTTCGGGAAGGATTTCGGCTCCCGTTATTATAGGCAGGGATCATCATGATGTATCAGGAACTGACTCTCCGTTCAGGGAAACGTCGGATATCTGCGACGGATCGAAATTCACGGCAGATATGTCTGTACAGAATGTCATCGGCGATTCATTCAGGGGAGCAACGTGGGTTTCGATCCATAATGGCGGAGGCGTGGGTTGGGGAGAGGCCATAAACGGAGGCTTCGGGATGGTACTTGATGGTACTGATGAAACAGCGCAAAAGCTAAGGATGATGCTTCACTGGGATGTTAATAACGGTATTGCCCGCCGAAGCTGGGCCCGTAACAAGGGAGCTCTCTTTACTCTTGCCAGGGAAATGAAACGGACTCCCGGACTGAAAGTAACGGTTCCTTATATTGCTGACGATAATCTGATTGATGATGTTGTCTGATATCAGAATAATTTATGATTTGTCAGAAAACTTTTTTTAGTTACACAGAGTTCCACAGAGGAGACACAGAGTTCCACTGAGCAAAACCTCTGTGTCCCTCTGTGATTCTCGGTGTCTCTCTGTGTAAGTTGTTATGTAGTATACTAAATATCAGTGTATTAAGCCCTCCTTAGAGGGCATTTACGCTTTAGCGTGACGGGTGTTTACCTGCAGCAACACCACCGCCAGGGCTATTATCCCTTCCTCCCGGCCGGTGAAACCCAGTTTCTCGGTTGTGGTGGCTTTGACAGAAATGTTTTCCGGGAGAGTCTCAAGGACCCAGGCGATCACAGACCTCATCTCCGGAATAAAACCTGCAATTTTTGGCTTTTCAAGACAGACAGTGCTGTCGATATTAACAACTGAAAATCCTTTTGCCTTTATAAGTGCAAGGGTTCTTTCAAGAAGTATTTTACTGTCGATATTTTTAAATTCAGGACTTGTATCCGGGAAGTGATGTCCGATATCTCCCAGCGCTGCTGCTCCGAGCATTGCATCACAGATTGCATGAAGGAGCACATCGCCATCGGAATGTGCAACACAACCTTTTTCTGACGGGATGTGAACACCTCCGAGCCATAATTTTAAACCTTTTTCGAGGCGATGAAAATCAATGCCCTGGCCAATTCTTTGGTTCATTAGTTGGAATTGGTGGCGTTCCTCAGCGTGCTGCTGTCAAAAGAGAGTGAAAAACGAAGTGTACGGGCAAGAGGATGATTCTGGACCACCGGCATAAGATACGAGAAATCAACAGTGAAACCCTTAAGGCTGAATCCCGCACCGGCAGTAAAATATTTACGGTTTCCCTTGGTTTGATTCTCATGAAAATACCCGGCTCTTATTGCAAATTGTTCATTATACCAGTATTCAGTTCCGAAGGAGAAGGTAAGTTCGCGAAGCTCTTCCCTGAATCCCTCGGGAGCATCATAAAAAGACTGGAACAGTGCAACGGGTACAGATACATTTGGATCTTTACCTGCAATAATGCTATCAGGAGTCGTTATATCATAATATGGAGGTGTGGGCACCAGAAGCTTGTTGATATCGATAGTTGCTGTAATTTTATTATACATGTCAAGATTTATGGTCCAGGCAGTTCCCAAACGCATGTTCATTGGTATAAAATCGGAAGTCTGGGAATCGGAATAACTCATTTTTGAGCCGATATTTGAGAAATTTAATCCGAATGCTATTTCACTGTCTTTATTGAAAAGGCTGACATCCCTGTTATAGTACAGTGAAACATCTGCAGCAAATGAAATACCGGGCTTTGTTGCCATTCCTCCGGAATATGATCCTCCGGTAAGGTTTGAATATATGAATCTGAATGCTGTTCCACCTGAAAGGTAATCCGTAAACATCCTTGAGTATCCGAGATCGAAAGACCATTCATTTGGTGTGAATGTACGCTCAGGATTACCGTATGAATCGGTAAAGTCAACATCTCCAAGCGATGAATAGATCAGACTGCCGCTCAGGACCTGTCTTTTATCTATCCTGTAATAGCCTGACAGGTAAGCAATATTGATATCCGGAACCAGATTTCTAAGCCAGGGTGAATAGGAAATGCCTACTCCTGTCTTTCCGTCGATAAATGCAAATTTTGCAGGGTTCCAGTGCATGCTGTAAACATCCGGGGATGTTGCAACACCGGCGTCACCCATTGCACCAGCTCTGGAATCGGGAGCAATCGTGAGGAACGGTACCACAGTCTGTATGGCGTTAAGTTCTCCGCTACTTGCCTGTCCAAAGATTTTACCGGTGCCTGAAATGGCTCCTGCTAAGAAAATAATTGCTATTAATCTGTTTTTCATCCGGGTACCTGTCTTTCAAGATTTTGTAAATATATAACGATTTTTTCTGTGACATATTATGCAAAAGCTATAAAATGATCATCCGGCCAGAGCTTACCGCGGTTTCTCCATTCTCTGCCGTAACTGTAAGACGATACGGATAGATGCCTCGCCCAACCCTTTGTCCATCTTCGCTTTTGCCATCCCAGGGTATGGGCGACAACTGGTAGCCTGTGGCGTAAGTATGATCCTTAATGATCCGGATCATCCTGCCGCTCATATCAAAGATGGTGAGAATGATTTCAAGCTGGTCATCCGGTCTGTTGTGTTCTGCACTTATCTTTGTCTCATTAACTATCGGATTGGGATAATTGATGAGGTTCTTAAGTATAAATCTGCCATTCTCTTCAACAAGGAAAAGGATCGATTCCTGCGATGAGTTGTTATAATTATCCCATGCTTTAATTGTCAGAGAATGACTGCCTTTGGGAATGCCGGAAAGGTCATAGGCCACTTTCCCTTTCATATAGCTGTTGAAGTCGTTTTCAAAATAATTGTTCAGAATGATTGATGCTTTGGTATCATTGTCGAGCCAGGCGGTCAGGTCGTGTCCGATACCGGCACCTGTGGTATTGATTCCTCCTTTGTCCTCGATTACTGCAAGGAGTCTGGGATTTTCATCGGTTATGCCTCCGTTACGGAAAAGAGTATCGTTCATAAAGAGCCTGATCACCGGTCCTTCAGTATCGCTGGTATTGATGCTGGCGAATCCGCCTACAATAATATCCTGGAAAAAACCATTCATATCCCGCTCATTGTCATTTGCATAGTAGCTGATTTTGCCAGTTCCGTAGGCATAATTTATATCTCTTGGCACAATGAAAGTAAAGCTGAATCTGCCGCCGGTGGCTGTTGTCTTTCCGCTGAACAGGATATTGTTCCTGATTTCAAAGCTCATTGAGAGTCCGCCATCATTTGCCTGTGTCCTGATACTTGTTGCTTTGTCATAAACAACAGGCGAAACTATCCCGTTAAAATTACTGAGTGTCGATCCGAGACGGTCTTCAATATGACCTGACACGGTTATGCTTGAAAGCGCTTTCAGACTGTCAGGATTACTGAGTATCGCCACATGGTTGATTGAATCTGTTACAACATTTCCATGCCAGGGATACGCCAGCCTGAGGGCAGGATCGCCCAGCAGGGAAAAGTTCCTTTTATTTGGTCCGCTCCCTGTACTGTTTTTTGCCAGCCTGATGATATCTCCCAGCCTCAGGGCTTTGCCTGATGAGTCCGGATCAAATGCATGATTAAAGATGTTCCTGTTCAGGAAATAATTAGGTGCGGAATAGACAACCCGGGTTGTTGACATGAGCGCTATTCCGCCACCTTCACTGTTAAACAGCACCATCTCCCCGGCTGAAGTCCTCGGGGTCATTACCCTGGTCACAATATTAAGGTCAATATCGTCGAACCTGCTGAATTCGCATGTTGCAGTAATGAATAAAGGCAGCTTTGCTCCATTCTTCCATGAGTTTATATCCTCGGTCCTGACAACCCTCTCATGAGCCAGCCCGTTCTCATTTCCATGGCCCACGTAATTAAAAATAAGACAACCGGAATTGATACGGTTGTTTATTGCGGTAATAACATCAGGGTATGACTGACCGTTAACCGAGGTTTCCTGCCTGAAAGCATCAAGATATATCTTTTCGGTGTTGTAGGCAGGCACGCTGTCTTTCAATAATTGCGCAAGCCCCTCTGCATCAGACATATGGGTATTCCCATCCTCATCGTCAGCTGTAATGCAGATAACATTTTTCCAGTCACCTGTATTTGAAGGATCAAGGTATCGGACAATTTTATTGATCACTATACCTGCCTGAACAGTATCGGAAACCGGGAAACGCCCTATTCCTATATCTTCGGTTCCTTCCGCTTCACCCTCACCATCCTCGAGTAATCCGTAAAAATCGTCGGAGGTGAAAGATGAAACAACTATATTTGAGTTCTGTGACTGATATGTGAGAATAAAATTAGGATTGTGGGGTGGCAGGGTTTTGTTTTCAATAGATCCGTCACCGAAAAGCAGCAGGTATTTCAAAGGATTTTGAGTTCCGGATTGTTTCAGATATTTCATCCTTATAAAGTTCCTGATGGCAACGATATCGGGAATACCTCCTGAAAACTCATTGTAAATCTGATTTGAAGTTACAACCAGCGAAATCAGTCCGCTGTTCTTAAAATGAATATCAGACAGCTTTTCAGCATATTTTCTGAATAAGGGATGTGTTACGATCAACATATCAGCAGGTCCGGATGCATGCAGGTCCTGATTGGGGATAATGCCAGCCTTTATTATCGGCTGCAAGGGATTTGTTTCACTGAAGGCGACAAAAGACCTGAGTGAATCGGTTGAACTCCTGAAGATTATGTTCTCTCCGCTCCTGTTGTACCTGATGTTCGTTGGATTGGCAGGATCAGTAATATCCCAGATATAAGGATCCCTGCCCGGGCTTTTTATTACGAACTCGGTCACACTTCCCGGGCCGGCTGATCTTGAATCTGACAGAAATAAAGTGTTTCCGTTAAAAGAATTGCGTTTTCTTCCCTGCAGCTTAACAAAATCCAGCCATCCCTTTGCACCGGATTCCCCGTTATTGAAGAATTTTATTTCATAGGAGGGTGTAGCTGACAGCGGCTGGGCTGACCCTGATGAATCGCTTATCTGGGCATGTGTGCCTGTATAATTGAACATATTAACGGGCTGGACCTGAATGCTCTTATGAATTGAAGCGGCTTCGGAGAACCTGAACTGAGTTGGCACAGGAGCCCTTGCCAACACCCTGATCCTGAATTTTACCGGTTCGTTTGTTATAAGATCAGAAAATCCCGGATTGATATTGATTCCTGCAATTACCGATACCGGTTGATACCATTCCCTGCCGGATTTTATCAGGTTTTCAGTCTCCAGTTCATGAATGAAAAGGGCATCCGACGCCGAAGAATAATAATCAGGTGTTCCTGCCGGAACAGTTGCGTCAGGGATCTTTTTTACCGGAGCAGTTCCGGTTGTGAGGAAGTAGAATGCAGTGTCAGAATAGTTATGGCGTACGAAATCATACTCACCAGAAGATGCATTGTATTTCCACCTGTGGGTGCCCTGTCCGAAGAACAGCAGGTAATCACCCTCATTGAAAACTCCGTCAGTCCCGGCAACTGTTAATATTGCAACCTCCTTAAGATCATCAGGTCCGGATTCATCATTATAATAGGATAACTGTCCGAAGTTATTGGCGAAGATCCGGGGATTTGATGCATTTTGAAGCCCTATCTGTTTCAGCTTTGAATAGTCGATCCTGTATACCCCGTCCTGCAGAACTGCCATCCTGAACCACTGTCCTGATGACAACACTGAAGATGAAGAATAATTATCTTTGGCTGACTGCGGACAAAGAATATTTGGGATAAGAAGAAATATAACCGGCAATATGTGAAATATTCTCACTGTCATCCGCCACAAAGATAGGAAAGTGATTTATGATTAATAATTTATACTGTTTTTGTAACAATGTAATTACTAAAATAATAACGATTTAATTACGTTGATATTGCAGTACCTGTAATATGAATAAACAGCCCGGAGGGAATATTGTTTTCATTCTGATCACACTGATTATTTCATTAAATGCCTATAGTCAGGAGTACGGTTCCGGTCCTGATTACCAGATGACAATGCTGAGTAATCCGGGGCTTACAGGAGCTGAGGGTGATGGTTATATCCGGCTGTCATATCTGAATCACTATCCGGGGAACAATTACAACCTTCATTCATTGCACTTTTCGTATGACAGTTATTTCCCGGCACTGCACGGAGGCGCAGGTTTTTTCGTATCGAATGATTACATGGGCGGCATAGTTAATAATCTGAGGAGCGGCTTTTCCTATGCTTATTTTTTCCAGGCAGGAAGTAACCTGTTTATTGCCGGGGGGCTCTCAGCTTCGCTTTACCACAGGGGATACAATTTCGGCGGGGCCGTTTTACCCGATCAGATCAACCCGGTTGGTGGGATATTGATACCTTCCGGAGAAATATTGTCTGACAGGGGACGAAACGTACTTGATCTTGGAACAGGATTCCTGTTTATCACCACGAGGTTTCTCTGGGGAATTTCAGTAAGCCACCTGACCGAGCCTGACATTAGTAATACTGAAGCTTCGAAGACCAGACTGAATCGGAGGCTTCTGCTTCACATCGCAGGCGACTTTTATATTAGCGATGGAAAAAACCTGAAAATAAGACCGCTTGCAGTAACTGATTTACGAAAAGGCTCCTTCTCGACAGGCGCCGGAGCTGTTTTGGAAAGTAAATATCTGTCAGCCAGCTTATTACTTCTTACTGATAATGAGAATAATTTTGACCTGCAGCCAGGATTTTCAGTTTCTGCCGGCAATCTGGTGCTGTTTTACAATTATCGTTTTAATATCATATCAGGGAATAATCTGCTGCCGTTTTCGCTTCTGCACCGCACTGGTATTGCCCTGAGTTTAAACAATGTTGATAAAAGAAAGAGCGTTAAAACAATAAATTTCCCTAAATTGTAGTTATATTTGAGGTTTGAAAAACAGTATTCAGAAAAATTATTATATTTGATTCGTAAAAGTCACAAAACCAAAGGAGTTATGTATAAATTCAGAGTGGTGCCAGTCATTTTGGTTGCTGCATTAATTCTCGTATCATGCCGTGGTGGAAAGAAAGGTATGGATGTTTCCTCCACCACCGGGTGGGAATATAACAATCCTGACAATGGTGGATTTGAGGTTGTTATGGGAGCTGAACAAAAAACCGGTCCGGGACTTGTTCTCATTGAAGGTGGTCGCTTTACAATGGGTCAGGTTCAGCAGGATGTAATGTTCGACTGGAATAACAGACCGAGAACAGTCACTGTATCTTCATTCTACATGGATGAAAATGAGATCACTAACGTGGATTATCGTGAATACTTATATTGGCAGCGTCGGGTTTATGTCGATTATCCGGAAGTATACAGAAGAGCTCTTCCCGACACGCTGGTCTGGAGAAGCCCGATGGGTTTTAACGATCCCTATGTTCAATATTATTTCCGACATCCCGCTTATAACACTTATCCTGTTGTAGGAGTCAGCTGGCTTCAGGCAAACGAATATTGCCTCTGGAGAAGTGACAGGGTTAATGAACAGTTACTTGTAGAAGAGGGAGAACTGAACCCCGATCCGGAACAGAAGAACCAGAACAATTTTAATACAGAAGCTTACCTGGTTGGACAATATGAAGGTGTGGTAAATCAGCTCAGGGAAAGCCTTAACCCCAATCAGACTGAAAGGAGGACAAGTTTTGAGGATGGTTTACTTTTGCCGAATTACCGCCTTCCGACAGAGGCAGAATGGGAATTTGCAGCATATGCTCTCAGGGGTAATACTTATGAAGAGCGTATTTATGAAAGAAGGATCTACCCATGGGACGGACATAATGTAAGGAATGCATCCAACAAAGCACGTGGTGAATTGATGGGAAATTTCGTTCGCGGCAGAGGCGATATGATGGGTGTTGCAGGAAGCCTGAATGATAATGCCAGTATTACCTGCGATGTTAAGGCTTACTGGCCTAATGATTATGGTCTTTATTGCATGGCAGGAAACGTGAACGAATGGGTTCAGGATGTTTATCGTGCTCTTACTTCAGAGGATGTCGACGGATTTAACCCGTTCAGAGGTAACGTTTATACCGACCTTCGCCGCGATGCAAACGGTCAGGTTGTCACCAAAGATAATCTTGGACGATTGTATATAGATACAGTGAAGGATACTGATGTTGCAAACAGGTATAATTACCAGAAGGGTGATTACCGGAATTACAGGGACGGTGACCTGCAATCTTCTATTGCGAACGACTGGAAAGTAGAGGACAATAAGATTGGCTCGACCAGGATGTATGCACAGGATCCGGGTACCGCGGCACAAAGCGATTATGTGACCCTTATCAATGACAACGCAAGGGTCTACAAAGGCGGTTCATGGAAAGACAGAGCATACTGGCTGAATCCATCAACAAGACGATTCCTTGACCAGGAAAGCTGCCGTGATGATATTGGCTTCAGATGTGCAATGATAAGGGTTGGAAGCCCTGCAGGATTCTGAAAGACTGACAGTAAATAACAATAGCCTCATTATGCATCCATAATGAGGCATTTTTTTGAAAATAGAATGACCGAACAACTTTACCCACTATTCAGAGAATCAACCGGCCTCTCCACCGATTCCAGAACCATAACAGAGGGACAGATCTTCTTTGCTCTCTGGGGCGAAAATTTCAACGGGAATAAGTATGCTGCCGAAGCCCTCAAAAAAGGTGCTTCGTGGGCTGTTATCGATGACCCTGCCTTTGAAATCGAAAGAACAATCCTTGTCGATGACTGCCTGACCGAACTGCAAAAACTGGCCACCTACCACAGGAAAGAGTTAAAGTGCTCTGTAATCGCAATCACCGGAACAAATGGAAAAACAACAACAAAGGAGCTCCTTGCGGCTGTACTTTCAAGGAAATTCAAAGTTCATTCCACGAACAAAAACCTGAATAACCAGATAGGTGTTCCGCTTACAATCCTTTCGGCACCTGAAGGAACCGAAATCATGATAATAGAAATGGGAGCGAACCATATAGGAGAAATTCGCTCTTTATGCCTGATAGCCCGACCCGATTACGGCATCATCACCAATGTTGGTACTTCGCATATCGAAGGCTTCGGATCTCTCGACGGAGTGCTGAAAGCCAAAATTGAGCTTTATGAGTACCTCAGGAAAGTAAACGGGATTGCTTTTTATAATGATAAGGATAATGTCCTGAGTGAAAAAATATACGGAATGGTGAACAGAGCCGTGCCTTTTTCAGATCCCACAGGTATAGAATTGAAAATAGTCCCCGTACAATCCGACCTGAATCTTACAGTGTGTGTAACTTATAAGCATAAAACTCACAGGATAACAACAAATTTATTCGGAACCTATAACCTGGAGAACATAAAAGCTGCAATCGCTATTGCAATGTTTCTTGGCGTTGAATTGAATGATATTGCAACTGCAGTGAGCGAATACGTTCCTGCAAATAACCGTTCGCAGATTATGGTCACAGAAAACAATACTCTGATCTGCGATTCCTACAATGCAAATCCTGTCAGTATGCGGATGGCCATAGAATCATTCGCTGCTATCAATGCAGAAAATAAGGTCTGTATTCTTGGCGATATGCTGGAACTTGGCGATAAGAGCGAAGAAGAGCATAGAAAAATACATAAAGTACTGAGTGATAATAACTTGAGGAATGTAATGCTGGCCGGACCTGTTTTCCATAAAGTATCAGCAGGCTTCCGGTTCAAGACCTTCACCAGTGCCGCCAGGCTTAAAGAGTATCTGAAAACGAAGCCTCTGAAAGGGAGTCATATTCTTATAAAAGGATCAAGGGGAATGGCTCTGGAAAAGATTTATGAGGTTCTTTAGGGAGTCGTTTGACGGGCCTCCTGTCCATTGCCATTGAATTCTATATTAATCAGTAAAACCTCCGATCTGCTCCCCGATCTTATGCGGGGTCCCCAGAGTCCATAGCCTGATGAAACAATGAACTGTGAATTGCCTTTCTTCTTATAGCCGTAACTCAGTTCGAAAACCATTCGTGTAATATAATTGAGCGGCCACAACTGTCCGTTGTGCGTGTGACCTGACAGCTGGAGGTCAACTCCGTTCTTTTCCGAATCATCGAGCCGGTATGGCTGGTGATCGAGCAGGATTACCGGTCTGGAACGGTCACAATCCTTCAGCAGCTCTTCCAGAGAGAGCCGTTCTTTCCCGAAAAACCTTTGCGAGTCCCTGTCAAGTCTTCCAATAAGCTGGATTCCGCCCGGCAGGATTACCTTTTCATCTTTGAGGATCCTTATCCCTTTACTTTCTATATATGGAATTGTGCGTTTTGCACCTCCGATAAATTCATGGTTCCCGGTTATTGCATAAAGACCGTCTTTGGTATGCGGCCCTGTAAAATATTTCAAAAGATCACCTCTCATTACCGGGCCAAGCTCACCGTCAACAATATCTCCCAGAAGCAGAACCAGATCAGGCTGCATGCTTTCAAGCATGTCAGAAAGCTTCTTTATGCTCCTTTTACGGATGACACTGCCCAGATGAATGTCAGAGACAGCCGCCACCTTAAGATTCCTTATATCACCGGCATACTTCCCGATCTTTATGTCATATTTTTTTACGACAGGAATAACGGCATTGATAAAACCTCCGGTTATCAGAATCGCTGAAACAGCAAGTGTTATCAGGAAAGCCCATTTTCTGTAATCGGGAATGTTCTTCTCATTTAATATACCGGGTATGCGCAGGATAAGGAAGATAATATCCGACAGAAGGAAGAACAAAAATCCATAGATCATGAAACCAAGCCAGAATCCACCTGCTATATTAAGTATATCGGAGAAAACGGAGGAGTGTCGCGACTCAATAAACTTCGCAATAATGAAAGTCAGGGCAAGTGATATAAATATAATTGTATAGAGAAGCCTGTTGTCACGGGGGATTATGTTAAATCCTTTGAAAAAGATGTAAGCATTTCCCAGGAAATAAATCGTAAAAACAACTAAAAAGAAGATCATAAACTGGTGATTCTTCATTCGTATCAGAGATTCGTTTTCAGACTTCCGAAAGTCCTGTGATTTCTGATATAAAACTCGAAAATGACGCACTTGTTCAAAATCAGACCTGCGGGTTCATTCGATCCAAGCATTTTAACAGCTTTTCTCTTTTCCCTCAGTCGATCAGAGTGCCTGTAGTAATCAACATGTGATTTCCACACCGACCATGCACTTCTGAACTGTCCCTTGATAATGAAAAACAGGGTGGCAATACCATCAAGGATTTTTCTTATAAAGAGAGTTCCTGTCAGTTTTGCCTCAGGCAGGTTTTTGTAAAGTAAGTAAAGGCTGTTCCTGAAATTCAGGTAGGTCTTGAACGGGGAATCATATGGAAGCACACCGCCTCCTACATGATAAACTACCGAACCGGGAACATAGGAAACCTTGTATCCCGATTTATGAAACCGCCAGCAGAGGTCTATTTCCTCCATGTGGGCAAAAAAGTCAGCATCAAAACCACCACATTTAATCCAGGCATCGGCACGGACGATCATGCATGCTCCCGTCGACCAGAATATGTCAGTCTGTGTATCGTACTGCCCGGTATCTTTTTCAACTTCAAACAGAATTCTTCCCCTGCAAAGCGGGTAACCCAGCCTGTCAATAAAGCCTCCTGCTGCCCCTGCATATTCAAAATGATCTCTTCTGTGAAATGAACGCAGCTTTGGCTGGCAGGAAGCAACATCCGGATTGCTGTCCATGTGGTTGACAAGAGGCGGCAGCCATCCTTCGGTAACTTCAATATCCGAATTAAGAAGAACGTAATATCTGGCTTCGATCTGCGTCAGTGCAAGATTATAACCACCGGCAAATCCATAATTCTTATCAAGTCTGATCAGTCTGACATCCTTATGGTTTGAAGCGACCCATTCCGGTGAACCATCAGTTGAACCGTTATCAGCAACATAAATAACTGTTTCAGAACTTACGGTATTATCAATGACCTTGGCAAGAAACATCCTCAGGTATTCAATACCATTCCAGTTCAATATTACAACTGCAGTTTTAACCATCGGCCTGCACTCTTTTGTGTTTCCATCTCCGATGGCTCCATAACCAGAATTCCGGTCTCTCACGTATTATTTCTTCAAGCCTTTTCACATAGGTCTCAGTGATCATATGTTCAGGAAGATCGGATGTATGTTCAAACATGAGCTCCGCAGTGAAGTTATAATGTCCTCTTTTAACTTTTTGAAGATTGAAAAAAACAACTGCCATTTCATATTTCATTGCAATTTTTTCAGCACCCAGATAAACAGGAGTATCCTGATTTAAAAACTTTGTCCAGTACTTAATATCACCTTTCGGTGGGGTCTGGTCGGCCAGGAAAAAGAAAACCGATCTGATATTAGCCTTTCTGCTATTTAAGATTTCCCTTACAATTTGAGACATTGGAGTAAGTACCATCTTGTTTCTTGTTCTCAGATCTAACATGTACCTGTCAAAATATTTGTTTTGCAGAGGTTTATAAATTGTGACAGTCCTGAATCTGGTATAAAGTGGCGCGGAGTTGGTTGGCCATTCCCAATTATTATAGTGACCAAGTAATCCAACAACATCAAGACCTTTATTGTATATCATGTCAAGCAGTTCCGGATTCTTAAAAGTTATCAGCCTTAATAATTGTTCATTACTCATATGAATAAGTTTGGGAGTTTCAATGAACAGGTCACAGAAATGATGGTAGAATTTTTTTTCGATGGCAAGACGTTCCCTGTAACTTTTTTCAGGGAAGGCATTTTTAAGATTTGTTGCCACCACTTTGCGGCGGTAACGAACCAGATAGTAAATTACCGGGAACAGGATATCAGAAAATATGTAGAGGATCCGGAGCGGAAGAAGTGTTATGATCCAGTTGATTCCGTAGAAAAGATAAAATCCGAATGCTCTCATTATTCATGATTATCTACCTGAGCATAAATTTACTCACATTTTCCAGAAATTCAGGAAAAACAAGTGAGTTAGCAGCTACTACTTCATCACCTGAAAGGTTTTTTTCATTTCCCGAAAAATCGCTTACCCGGCCCCCTGCCTCACGCAATAAAATTATTCCGGCAGCTATATCCCAAGGATGGAGTCCGTATTCATAGAAGGTCTCAAACCTGCCGCAGGCGATATATGCAAGGTCAATTGAAGCCGATCCCAGCCTCCTGATACCGTGAGTGGTTATACAAAAATGTTTAAGGCTATCCATATATCTGTCGAGCCGGCTGAAATCACTGTATGGGAATCCGGTAGCTACCAGGCTCTCCGACAGTGTTGATATTCCGGAGACATGTATCGGGTGGTCATTAAGCCAAGCGCCACCATCTTTCCATGCTGTAAAGATCTCATTTCCTGCAACTTCATAAATCACCCCAAGCACCGGGTCATCCTCCTCGGTAAGACCTATGCTAATGGAATACGGATGTACACCATGGACAAAATTGGTTGTGCCGTCAAGAGGATCAATGACCCAGTTATATTTCTTTCCTATTTTAGAGGAGGTTCCTTCCTCGGCAATGAATCCGGCTTCGGGCAGGATAATACCAAGTCTTTTAACCAGCATCTCCTCGGATCCTTTATCAACATAGCTCACGAGGTCATGCAATCCCTTGCTTTCAGCCCGGCTTATATCAAACCCTTCAGATTCGGTGCGTATGAACTTACCGGTTTCCCGGGCGGCATTTACCACCTCCCTGCAAAGTATTTCAAGGTTGGTCATAGTTTTAAATTAATTCAATACCCATTTTACCTGAGGGTAAAATAGAAGTCATTCGTACCTTTTTTACGTGGCCTGCAAGCTTCGTCTGCCATGGGTATTCAACCCTGATATAATTTCCGGTGAAACCAGAAATCAGTCCATTGCTCCTGGTATTTTCGAAAAGCACATCGGCGAACTGACCGCAGTTAAGTTTACGGAATTCAGCAGCCTGCAATCCGGAAAGTGAAATAAGCCTTTTACTCCTTACCTCTTTATCGGGATGTGCAACTTTCCCGGGAAGCTCTCCTGCAAATGTGTGCGGCCGTTCCGAAAAAGGAAATACATGAAGATAAGAGAGGGGCAGCTTTTCCAGGAAGGTGTAAGTTTCTTCAAAATCGGCTTTGGTCTCCCCCGGAAATCCTGCAATGACATCTGCTCCGATACCCGCAAAAGGCATAATCCTCTTTATGTGTTCCACCCTTCCTGCAAAAACTTCTCTTTTGTATCTTCTTCTCATCAGCCCCAGGATCTTATCCGATCCGCTCTGCAGCGGGATGTGAAAATGTTGCATGATTTTAGGATTGGAGGCAGTCATTTCAATCAGTTCATCCGTCAGAAGATTAGGCTCAATAGAAGAAATCCTGTATCGTTCGATTTCCGGAACTCTGACCAGTTCTTCAAGCAATTGTACGAATGATTCGCCTGTCGATTTTCCGAAATCCCCCGTATTCACTCCCGTGAGTACGATCTCCTTAACACCCCGTCCGGCTATCTTTCCGGCCTCTTCCAAAAGCGACCTGATATCGGGATTTCTGCTTTTTCCACGTGCCAGGGGGATAGTGCAATAGGAACAACTATAGTCGCATCCATCCTGTACCTTCAGAAATGAACGTGTCCTGTCGCCAGCAGAATAAGAGGAAATGAATCTGTCGGAAGCTGAAAGACCGCATGAATGGATGTCGGGTTTCTGTTTCTTTTCCAGGCTTGTAAAATAATCAGCAATTTCAAATCTCTCATTAATCCCCAGAACGAGGTCAACTCCCGGTATTGCAGCTATCTCCTGAGGTTTAAGCTGCGCGTAGCAGCCGACAACGGCAATAAACGACTGTGGTGACCGGTTGATGAATTTCTTTATTGTCTGACGGCACTTCCTGTCAGCAACATCCGTTACCGAACATGTATTTATAATATAGATATCGGCACTCTGACCGGCAGGTACCTTTTCGAACTTATTTTCAGGGAATGATCTGG
>CAZKMH010000033.1:0-16550 GCA_964553395.1 uncultured Rikenellaceae bacterium
GCATCCGCGATTTTCAGACACTTCACAGGGAAGTAACTGAAATTAGAAAATCACTTAACCTTAAAGCCACCAAAATAAGATTATTGGGAGTAAGTATTTCGAATCTGGAATCGGATGATTGTGAGGACAGCCAGCTTCATTTATTCGATGAAATGGAGAACAGGTAGGATTCAAAGGTCCGGTTCACTTTACCACTTATGCTTTTACCTGTTCTGTTTAACTTGTCCCGTGCATTTATTATTTTTGTTATGCGTTCTACATAAATAATATTTAAAATATAACGCGTTATGCGATTGACATCTTAATATATTTGAATTTCAATCACACGTACTCACCCCCTTGCAGCCCTGCAGGCCGGCTCCTCGCTAAAATTGCCCACCGGGCAATTTTTTAACGCTCGGCCCGCTCTCTGCTCGCGCAAAGAGGGGGAAGGTTTAGTAATGTAATTCAATGGTCACCCCCTTCTTTGCGACAGCAGAGAAGGGGGCCGGGGGGATGAGTACATGCAGCCAGAGAATATGGTTAACTGCACAACACGTTAAAATATAATCAGATTATGAAAAAAGTATTCTCCCTGTCAGTTTTATTATGTCTGGCTTCCTGTACATTTTTTGCAACAGCACAGAAGCCGGCCGGCACATTCCCTTTTCAGGATCCTGCGCTTCCCCTTGAGGAAAGGATCAACGACCTGGTTTCAAGGATGACACTTAAGGAGAAAGCCGATCAGCTCCTTTACACAGCGCCAGCCATAACCAGGCTCGGAATACCTTCATATAACTGGTGGAATGAAGCTCTGCACGGGGTTGCAAGGGCAGGTTACGCAACAGTGTTCCCGCAATCAATCACAATTGCCAACTCGTGGGATGAGGGACTTATGTACAGTGTCGCCAGCGCAATTTCCGATGAAGCCCGCGCCAAGTATCATGAATTTCAGCGAAGAGGTAAAACAGGTATATACCAGGGACTTACATTCTGGTCGCCCAACATTAATATCTTCCGCGACCCGAGGTGGGGCAGGGGACATGAGACTTATGGAGAGGATCCTTTTTTGACCGGACGGATGGGATATCAATTCGTTAAAGGACTTCAGGGCGACGATCCGAAATACCTCAAGGTGGTTGCCACAGCAAAGCATTATGCAGTCCATTCCGGTCCTGAGCCGTTACGGCATTCCTTTAATGCAAAAGTCAGCGAAGTAGATCTGCAGGAGACATATCTGCCTGCTTTCCGGACATTAATAATGGATGCCGGAGCATATTCAGTAATGGGAGCCTATAATATGTTCAGGGATTTTCCTTGCTGCGCCAATCCAATTCTTTACGGGATACTCAGAAACGATTGGGGATTCAAGGGCTATATTGTTTCGGACTGCTGGGCTATATCTGATTTTTATAAGTACACAAAGTTTGCCAGGGATGCAGCCGAGGCAGCTGCACAGGCCGTCAAGGCAGGTACAGATCTGGAATGCGGAGTGGATTACAGGAACCTGATGACTGCTTTTGAAAGAGGGCTGCTGACTGAAGTTGATATTGATGTTGCTGTCAAAAGAATTTTTACTGCCAGGTTTAAACTGGGGATGTTCGACCCGGATAATATTGTCCCATTTGCCCAGATACCTTTTTTTGTGAATTGCTCTGATTACAACAATACTCTTTCCCGGATTGCAGCGCAGAAATCTGTCGTACTTCTTAAGAATCAGAATAATATACTTCCTCTTAGCAAGGAGATAAGAACTATTGCCGTAATTGGCCCGAATGCCAACAACTTTGAATCACTTATCGGGAATTATAATGGCATTCCGAAAGATCCGGTAACCGTTCTAAAGGGGATCAAAAACAAGCTGAATCCCGGAACAAAGATCATTTATTCTGAAGGAAGTGACCTGGCAGAAGGTGTTCATAATCTTACTGTTATACCATCGCGTTATCTTCTGACTCCTGACGGCAGGCAGGGTGCCTATGGAGAATATTTCAACAACAGGGACATTAAAGGAGAACCCTCATTTACGAGAGTTGATGATCAGATTAATTTCTACTGGGAGCATTTCACACCACGTGCTGATATGCCTGATGATGATTTTGGAGTTAAATGGACAACTTATCTTGTTCCGCCGGAATCAGGCACATACGCGCTGGGAGGCTGGGGTTCTTCGGGCTATGAGATATTCCTTGACGGAAAAAGAATTATCTCTGAAAGAAATGAACATCATGCTTTCCATAAAGAGTATTCCGCAGAACTTCAGGCCGGAAAGAAATACAAAATTGAGATTTTTTACAGGAATTATGCAGGTGATGCAGATATGAAGCTTTTATGGGCTCCTCCGCGTCCTAACCTCATTCAGGAAGCCATCAGCGCCGCAAAAGAGGCTGAAGCTGTTGTGCTGGTACTTGGCCTTTCCCAGCGCCTTGAGGGCGAGGAGATGCCTATTAAGATCGATGGATTTCTTGGGGGTGACCGTACGAATCTTAATCTGCCTGCTGTTCAGGAACAGCTTCTGAATGAAATTGCAGGTACAGGTAAACCGGTAGTGGTTGTGCTGATGAACGGCGGTGCTCTTTCAGTAAACAAGGCGCAGGAAAAGGCTTCTGCGATTCTGCTTGCAGGTTATCCCGGTCAGCAGGGAGGCAATGCACTTGCAGATATACTTTTCGGGGATTGTAATCCGGCAGGAAGATTGCCTGTAACATATTATAAATCAATTGATCAGATACCTGCATTTGAAGACTATAATATGACCGGGAAAACATACAGGTACTTTACACAGGAACCTCTGTATCCATTTGGTTACGGACTCAGCTATACCATTTTCGGATACAGCAATTTATCTGTTCCGGAAAAAGCTGTTGCAGGCGGAAAAGTGAAAATAAGTGTGACAGTTACAAATACAGGAAAAGTTGCTGGCGATGAGGTTGTGCAGCTCTATCTTACCGATGAAAAAGCCTCAACACCAAGACCGGTCCGTCAACTCGAAGGATTTCAGAGAATAACCCTCAAACCCGGAGAAAGCAAAGTAGTGGATTTCATGCTTGAACCGAGGCAATTCTCAATTATCAATAAGAGAGATAAAAGAGTAATTGAGCCGGGTTATTTTACGATCTCTGTAGGGGGTAAACAACCCGGATACACCGGATATCTCGATCCATCGTTCACCCAGGTTCTGACAGGGAGGATCAGACTTACAGGTAAAGAAGTACCTTTTACCAATTAATTCCCCTCCCCGGAGGGGAGTCGGCGGTGGGTTTTTATGGTTTTTAGACTGTATTTTATTGCCCTTTTAGCTTTTTTAACAGCCAGTTATTAAGCTCTTCGGACTCTTCCGGGAAGGTCCAGTGTCCGGTTTCCTGGAAAATATGAAGCTCTTTTGGTGCAGTAATGACATTATATGCCGAGTACATTGATGTGGGCGGACAGGTGAGGTCATTAAATCCCCACGTGTAATAGCCGGGAATTTTAACCCTCCTTGCAAAGTTAACAACATCATAATAACCAAGAGTCTCCAGTTCTTCTGGTTTAGGTTCAGTAGTCCGGAAATAGTGCGGCCATCCGCCAGCCCTCTTGTTCAGGTAACCTGTGTGGTCACACAGGGCAGGATAGAGCGCAGCCATGTATTTAATACGGTTATCGAGTCCGGCTGTGACAATTGTGAGGGCACCTCCCTGGCTTCCGCCTGTTACGGCAACATCGGTTCCGTTAAACTCAGGCAGGGTGTAGATAAAATCAACGGCTCTCACACATCCCGTATAAACCCTTTTGTAGTAATGAGTATTGCGGTCGTTCATCCTGATTGTATTATAATTCGCCAGTGCAGCTCCGTTAAGATCTGCATATACCTGAGGATCAAGAATTACCGGTATTCCATGTATCCCTATTTCAAGAACAATAAATCCAAGCGCTGCAGTTCGTGAATCACCCGCATATGGCCTGATTCCGGCACCTGGTACCTTCAGAATGGCCGGGTATTTACCGGATTTTTTGGGCATTGCCAACATGCCATAGATCCTGGAACCTGATGAATTGTTCTGAAAGCTGATATGATATACATTGGCTTCACTTGTACATCTTTCAGGCATCAGAGTTATTCTGGGATCGAGGTTTAGTTTTCTTGCCTCGGCGATAGCATCTGCCCAGAATTTATCAAAATCAGAAGGATCCTTTACTGTAGGCTGGACCTTCTCAGGCTCAAAAGCTGCTGTTGCCAGCCCCTCATATCTTCTGCCGTCAACAATTGCCCACAATCTTACACGATAGAAACCGGGAACTTTCATTGTACCCGTGAGCTCAAGCTTTCCGTTTTTCAGCACAACACCCTGCTCTTTTATATCAGGAAGGGTTTCCGGTCCGGCTTCATAATCGACAGTGACATTTTCAACCAGATTCCCGTATTGCATAACCTGAATACTGAATTTTGCTTTTTCATTTACCTTGTATGTCCAATCCTTATGGTCGGGTGAAACGATAACTTTTATTAAAGGTGTGCCAACCTGACCGAAGGCAGTCAGGGTAAGTGTTGTTAACAGAATTGCCTGTAACATCACTCCTGTGATTCTTTTTTGCATGATTTGATTAAGATTAGAGATTTGTGACAAATTTAGCAGGATTTCAGGTTAAACAAAACAGACTCATACACAATTCCTTCCTGGTACCCTGTTAACAAAAAACCATGAGTGTTACAATATTTAATTATGCTGTCTGAACCGAATAATTATTTTTGTCTTTTATTGAAACAGATGCCTGCAGAAAACAACCTCCTGAAGAAACGTGTAAATCTCTTCGACGGGATCTCGATAGTTGCAGGAGCCATGATCGGCTCCGGCATTTTCATTGTAAGTGCCGATATCGCCCGGAACGTCGGATCGCCGGGTTGGTTGATGGTTGTCTGGCTGATAACGGGAATAATCACAATTATAGGAGCAGTGAGCTATGGTGAGCTGGCTTCAATGATGCCTCATGTTGGTGGTCAGTATGTTTATCTGAAGGAGGCATATCACCCGCTTGTTGGATTTCTTTTCGGATGGACTACCTTTCTTGTTGTTCAGTGTGGCTCAATAGCTGCAGTGGGTGTGGCTTTCGCAAAATTCACAGGCGTACTCATTCCATGGGTTTCTGAAAATAATATACTGGTGCATCTCGGTCCGCTCAGGATCAACAGCACCATGGTGGTTGCCATTACCATGATATCATTTCTTACATGGCTCAATACCAGAGGAATAGTGACAGGTAAAACAGTGCAGAATGTCTTCTCATCGACAAAGGTGATAGCCCTGATTGGTTTTGTTGTTATCGGACTTTTTGTTGCAAACAGCATCAGCTCATTTGAAATAAACAAGGAGGTTTTCTGGGATGCAGGACAGAGGGGCTCTGACAATCAGATTATCCCTCTCAGTGGTTTTGCTCTTGTTGCAGCAATCGGCACTGCTCTTGTTGGATCCCTGTTTGCTTCCGATGCCTGGTATAATGTCACGTATATCTCCGGTGAGGTTATAAATCCCAAAAGGAATGTTCCATTAAGCCTCTTTTTCGGAACCCTTATAGTATCCGTTATCTATATCCTTGTAAACTTCATATATATCAAGGTGCTTCCTCTGTCGGGTTCTCCGGATGGTCCCGATGTCCTGAGCAGAGGAATACAGTTCGCTACCGACGACAGGGTTGCCACCTCGGCAATGTTTGCCATTCTTGGTGACTATGCCGCCATAATTATGGCTGTTTTTATCATGGTAAGTACTTTTGGTTGCAACCATGGACTCATTCTTACAGGACCCAGGGTATATTATGCCATGGCACAGGATGGCCTTTTCTTTAAAAAAGCAGGCGAGATCAACAGATTCGGAGTTCCCGGCTTCGCAATTGCCGTGCAGGGGATATGGGCAGTGTTGCTATGCTTATCGGGTACCTACAGCAACCTGCTCGATTATGTGATCTTTGCTGTGCTTATATTCTTTACTCTGACAATTTCTTCCATTTTCATTTTAAGAGTAAAACGGCCGGATATACCACGCCCGTATAAAGCTTTTGGTTACCCGGTGATCCCTGCTGTCTATATTCTGACTACCTTGACTATTATGGTTATTTTGCTCATATACAAACCAAAATATACTTTCCCGGGACTTATAATTGTGCTTCTTGGGATACCTGTTTATTACCTCTGGAAGAAACATTCAGGAAAACAGACCGTAAAAGAGGAATAAAAGATAAGATTTGCTATTAGTTTAAGAATTAACTATTTGGAACGAAATTTGCATCTGGAATAGATATTAATCTGATCGTATGAATAAAATGATAATCCTGAAGAAAATTGGATCTGTTGCAGCTACTATCCTTATATTAATTACAGCATTTTCCTGCGAAAAGACGGAATATGACCTTATTGACCCGGATGAAGCCGGTGTCTGGACTCTTTTCAATACATCCGACGGTCTGCCGGGGAATACTGTTTCGGATATCCAGCTCGACAGAAGAGGCAATCTGTGGCTGACATTCCCCGGTCAGGGGTGTGCCAAGTACGTTGATGGAGTATGGACTTCCTATGTGAATACCAATAGCCCTCTTTTAAACAACATCGTGAGTTGCCTTGCCGAATCAGCCGACGGTAGTATTATTTTCGGCACCTCGGAGGGTCTTTCAATCCTGTCTACGACAAATACCTGGGATTCCTACCTCGATCCTGTCAACACAATGACAGTGACTTCAATGAAAGTTGCATCCGACGGATCGGTCTGGGTAGGCACCTCCGATCAGGGATTTTATGTCAACAGGGGGCTGGGATATATTAAGACATATCTGGATGCATTTAAAAAAATTAATGCAATTGAAGAAGATGTTACTGGTAATATCTGGATCGGAACCGATAACGGAATTATCAGGTGGAATGGGACATCATATAACTATCTGTCACAAAAGGAAGGGTTGCCGGATAACAGGGTTACCTCAATCAGGCGCGACAGCAAAAAAAGACTTTGGATCGGGACACATGGCGGGAAAAATGTTGCCTGGGCAGATAATAATGGTATTCATGACCTGTCTCTTATGAATGGCAAGGACAGCACTATTATTAATGATATTTTTGAGGACCGCAGGGGTAATATATGGTTTGCCACAACCGATGACGGATTGATCTGTTACAATGGGATATTTCCGAAAACATTCAGGGTAAATAACGGATTGCCCGAAAATACAATCAGGTCAATTGGTGAAGACAAGTACGGCAACCTCTGGTTCGGCCTTGGAAGCAAGGGAGTTGTCAGATATACTTTACCCATTAATTAAGGAGACAGGAATGAAACGAACATATCTGTTAATTATCCTGTCCCTGGCATCCGCAGTTATGTCATATACTATTTCCGGGCAGAAAGTTGTTCAGGTCAGGGATAAGTATGTTCTGCTTACCACACCATATAACCATCGTCCGTTAACCCTGTACCGGGGACAGATCCAGGTAAGCGCCGGATACAAATTTGCAGTACGGGCACAATCATTTAATTCAGAGGGTGAGCTTATTCATTTAAAGGATTATGGAACCGGATCGGTATATCATTACTATTTTGGAGAGCTAAGATACGGAGTCACCGATTTTATGGAAATTGGCGCTGTCACAAATTTTCTACGCAGGGGAATCAGGGATGCATCCGTCACCATTGTCAATGTAACTACTACAGCAAGCGAAAGGATTACTGTGAATAAACTTACCGAATCGAAAGGATTGGGCGATTTCTTTTTATATGGCGCTCTCAGGCTGCCTCTTGAGTACCGGTGGTTTGATTTTTCCATAAAAGGAGGAATTTTTATTCCGTCTGCCAGGTATGAACCTCAAAAACCAGCAAACACCGTAAGAGCACTTTCACTTGCTTCGGAAACCACTACCACGATCAACCTGCACTATAAAAATAAAAATGGTTACGGTATACCGGTCTGGCTGGCAGCAGCCGCTGCCAAATTCACATACGATGATTTCTCGTTTGAAGCAGAATGGTCAATTCGTGACCCGGTTAAGGAGGGACAGAGTATCAGATGGGAAGAGACTCTGACAGAAAAGGTATTCAATTATTATGACAGGTCATACACCTATCTTTTAAGCAGAACCTTTACATTCGATGCCGCATTGCACTATCAGGCAACCGGATGGTTTAACCTGAGCCTTAATGGCAGCTGGTTTAAAACCAAAGGTGGATGGACAGAGTATTGGGGAAACAGATATGAAAATCCTGAAAAGCGTCTGATAAACCTTGAACCCGGGTTTGAGCTGCAGATATCACCCGGTCTCACTGTTTACCAGGTCGCCGGATTTCCTGTAAGCGGCAAGGATAGCGATGCCCCATTCTATTTGTATACGACGGTTTGCTTTAATATGTTTCCGTTAAGGAAGTAATTTGAAATGGCTGCATGAAAAAAACGGTTATAATTTGTCTTTTATCAACGCTTGTTGCAGAAAATTACGGCCAGTCAGAGAAACTTCTGGTTCCGTCAGATCTTAAACAGCAGACGGTTGTTACCGAACCGGTAACTCTCCGGAAAGGATATTTCAGGGCAGGATTATTGCTTGATTACAGGGTAGCAGACAGATTTTTCAACGATTCCGGCGAGAAAGAATATTATGAGAGCAGCTCGTTCGGTTCAAAAGCAGCGTATGGCATTACTTTTCAATATGGTATCACCGACAGGTTTCAGATTGAGGTGATATCGGAATATCTTAATAAGCTTCAGGAGAAACAAAACACCGAAGTAGACAGCTATTCAAATTCAAGCACGGTAACAGTAACGAAACAGAAGGGGCTTGGGCTGGGTGACAGTCATATAGCCCTTAAGTACCAGCTTGTACCGGAAGTTGAAAGAACATTTTCATTATTGGGGCGCCTGAAAGTCACAATGCCTACTGGTGAGAAGAATCCAAAGAATATCAAAAGCGAGAATCAATTCGACCTGCCTGTCGGCGACGGTACATTTGCTGTCTCACTGAATTTGTCTGCCAGGAAAATAGTTTACCCTTATTCATTTTCCGGATATGCCGGTTATACTTACAATTTCCGCGGGACGAAGGTCTTCGATACAGGTACACAGGATGAGAAGCAATTCAGGTTCGGTAATCTTTTTGAGACTGGCCTGAATGCAAATCTGCATCTTAATGAATGGATAGTATTCGGGAATGAGATCAATTTTTACAGTGAGGGAGAGGGCGAGATTGATGATATTAATCTGGAGCCTCCACCAGCCTCGCTGGCGTTTTCATATGAACCGAGTCTTATTTTCCAGGTGCACAGGTTCAGGCTGGGTGAATCGGTCAGGATCCCGCTGTTAGGGAAAAATGTTCCTGCTGATCCTTTGTTCGTCCTGATGGCACAATATGTTTTTTAAATTTTTCAGATGCAGGTACACTGTCAATCGCTGTTACCCTTAAGACCATTCAGGTCATTTGCACTTAAACTGATTACCGGTATTTCAGTCCTTATGATCGTCAGCTGTGCCACTCCATCAATACGTGTTACACTCGAACAGAACCAGGGAGATCTGTTTTTCAACAACCATGATTATCAGGAGGCCGTAATACACTATTCCCTGATGCTTGAAGCAAGCAGAAAACTTGGCATTTACAGGAATCCTGAAATGGAATCGGATGTCCACAGGAAGATCTCGAACTGCTATGAGATGATGGGTAACTATGAATCTGCCTTAAATCATGTAAGACTTGCAATGGATATTGATTCGGCCGGTAACAACCTCATTGGCCGGATAGCTGATTCCCGCCAGGAAGGGAAGATTTTTATCTATATGGGTTTGAGCCTTAATGGTATTAAATCACTTGAAAGATCACTCTCCCTGAGTGATGGGATGGACCAGAGCCTGAAGAATGTCAACAAGGTTTCTATAGCAGATAATTACCTGGTATTGGGGCAGTTATATTCAGTTATGGGTCAGTCGGAGAAAGCCCTGGATTACACCAGGAAGGCGGTTTCATTGTTCATACAGGCAAATGACGGGAGAGGAGAAATGGAGTCGGATCTGACTCTTGCCAACATCAGCTCCGACCTGGGAGACATTTTTGAATCAAGGAAGCTTGCAGAGAGATCGATGAAGAAGGCTGCCGGCCTCAACCTCGGTACATCAAGACATAACCAGCTTCTTGCTTCGGTAGCATTAAAAGCAGGGGAATATGAAAGCGCTCTTCGTTACCAGGAAAAAGCCCTTGAAGAGTCAAGGGATTACGGAATAATGGGCCAGGTGATCTGGACAACTATCGGACTGGGAGATATTTACAGCAAGCTGGGCGATTTCATTAAAGCTGAACAGTATTATAAGGAAGCGAAATTGCTGAAGGATACACTCGAAATGAAAACCACAAGTATCGATGCATCGCTCAACCTGAGATCAGGTGAGGTTTTAAGTGCCAATGAGTATTTTTCATCCCAGGGTTCATTTACCGGTGAGGCAGTCTCATCACTAAGAATTGCCGAAATACTGCTGCAGAGAGGTATTTCTGACAGCGCGATGATATATCTCGAGCAGGCTGAAAATAAGTTTAAGACAACCGGAAACAGGGAAGGCATTACACATGTCCTTCTTTGTAAAGGCCGAATTATGGTTGATGCAGGTAATCCAGACGCAGCGGGACCTCTGTTGGATTCAGCATTACAGGCAACAGATTTTCCTGAAACAGCCTGGCAGGCATGGTTTCACCTTGGAAGAATGTATGAGGAATTATCCCAGGATGAAAAGGCGGTTGAATCTTACAGGAATTCAATATCAGTAATTGAAAAAATAAGGGGGAACCTTACAATTGATGAGTTCAAAAGCACATATTTTGATAATAAACGGGAGGTTTACGACAGACTGTTGAGATTACTTCTCAGACTGAAGGATCCGGTCGAAGCTTTCCAGATTTCGGAACAGGCAAGAGCCAGGGCATTTTACGATATTCTTGCAAATAAAAAAATCGATTACAGGGGATCTGTTTCCGGGGACCTTATATCACGTGAACAGGAAAAGAGGATTGAGGTTCAGAAACTATACAAACTTCTGCAGCGAAGTACCCCGGGTGAATATCGTGATGGAGATTCCAGGAGTTCAGCCCTGCAACAGTTAAGAGAATCACTTACATCAGCTCAGACGGAGTATGAGGATATTGTCCGGAGAATCAAGCTGAACAATCCGGCATATGCTGAAATGGTCACTGTCCAGCCTGTCAATTTTAATGATCTGAAAGCTTCAATAGATGAGAAGACTGCAATACTCACTTACTGGATAAGCAAAAATGAACTCATAATCTGGTTTATTACCGGTTCGGAAACGAGCTCATTATCTATTCCTGTTAATGAAAAAACCGTTTCAGAAATGGTGGAGTCAGCCAGAAAGTCAATCCAGTCAAACTCAATGGATGAAATCAGGCATGACCTTTCACTTCTTTATTCCATGCTGATCGGGCCATTTGATAAAAAACTGGCACAATACTCTGATCTGGTTATAATTCCAAACGGTCCGCTTCATTTCATTCCATTCCAGACTCTAATGAATAAAAGAGGAGAATACCTGGTTCAAAAGTATAATCTGATTTATGCACCCTCAGCCAGTGTTTATATGGTATGCAATAACAGGCAGGTAAAGCCGGGTTCGAAGTTTATGGGAATGGCTCTTTCAGATATTGTCCTGGAAAATAAACAGGGATTGCCGGGAACTGAAGATGAGGTGAGAAAAATACTGCCTCTTTTCCCCGAGAATATTTCGACATACGGCACCCAGAGCACCGAAACATTTGTGAAGAATAATGCGGCAGGTTATAATTTTATCCACTTTGCGACCCATGGGAATTATAATTATGAACAACCGCTTTACTCTCATCTTCTTTTTTCTCCGAGTGAAGAAGATGATGGCAGATTTAACGTATTTGAGGTGTTTGAACTCAATATCAATGCCAGCCTTGTTACTCTGAGTGCCTGTGAGACCGGTCTGGGGAATATAAGTCAGGGTGATGAACTCGTTGGGCTGAGCAGGGCATTCCTGTTTGCAGGGGCATCATCAGTGATCGTAAGCCTCTGGGCTGTAGCAGATTATCCAACCTCTCTTCTGATGGTCAATTTTTACAGGTATCTGAAAAACCATGATCTGCAGGAAGCTCTTACTCTGGCACAACGCGATGTGATCAAAATATATCCTCAACCTTTATACTGGTCACCGTTTGTTCTTATAGGAAATGGTAAAGTAATGGCAAATTAAATTGAAATTTAAAGTTGCTGTGATAAGATGTTTCCGGAAGCTTTCATAAACAGGATAAAACATCAATCATATATTGACAGTGAAGGGTTGCTTCGGGCACTTGAGGAGCCTTCTTCCATAACTGTCCGCGTTAACCGTGCTAAATGGGATCATGATCCGCAAAACTCATTATCAGTTCCATGGTGCAGGGATGGCTTTTATCTGGAAACCCGCCCATCATACACACTTGATCCTCTTTTTCATGCAGGCTGTTATTACCCGCAGGAGGCATCCTCTATGTTCCTGGAGGAGGTGTTCAGACAGGTGACCGCAAATAAAAGAGGTATAAAAGTGCTTGATCTGTGCGCTGCTCCCGGAGGAAAGAGCACCCATCTTTCCACTTTGATAGGCAGGGAGGGTTTGCTTGTCTCCAATGAAGCTATAAGGCCGCGGGCTGGTATACTGGCAGAAAACATAACAAGATGGGGTCTGTCCAATGCCATGGTGACACAGAATGACCCATCCTCCTTTAACAGACTTCAGGGATTCTTCGATCTGATACTTGTGGATGCTCCCTGTTCCGGCGAGGGAATGTTCCGCGACCCGGTAGCTATAAATGAATGGTCGGAATCAAATACCCTGCACTGCTCCGAAAGACAGAAAAGGATTCTTATGGATGTATGGCCGGCATTGAAGGAAGATGGAATTCTCGTTTACAGTACATGCACATTCAATCCGTCCGAAAACGAAATGAACATAAAATGGTTCACTGAAAGACACCAGGCTGAGACAATGGAGCTTGATATTTCAGCTTATCAAAACATAACAGGAATTAATTACAAGGGAATTCGTGGTTATGGATTTTTTCCGGGCAGGATGAGAGGTGAAGGACTTTTTATGTCAGTTTTAAGGAAAAAAGGTATTGAACCGGAGGCGATTTCGGGAAAAAAACCAGGCTCAACCGGCAGGATCACAGCAAAAGACAAGGCGATTGTGGAAGAATGGACACGTTTTCCTTCAGAAAATCTCATCAGGATAGGAGATGATCTGATCGTACCTGCTGCCGGCCAGGGTGATTATCTTTCTCTTTCCGGGATTCTGAGGATCGTTAAAGCAGGTACCAGAATCTGCACTGTGAAAGGAGATAATTACCTTCCTTCACATGAATCAGCGATGTCTGTTTATTTCAAAAAAGAGAGTTTTCCGACCGTTGATATCAGTCCGGAGCAGGCTCTCTCATATCTCAGTCGAGGGCAAATTGAATTGCAGAGTGCTAAAAAAGGTTGGAACACAGTATATTACAACGGGGTTAATCTGGGATATATAAATAACATCGGCAGCAGGATTAATAATTATTATCCCGTAAATTGGCGCATCAGGATGAGCATTACTCAAGCCTTTAAAAATAATATAATGAGGTGGAAATGACAAAATCGTCAGGTGAGTTTCAGATATTCATCAAACCTGTAGGGGCATCATGCAACCTGCGATGCAGTTACTGTTATTATCTGGGGAAAAAAGATCTTTATAAGGGATCCCGTTCCATACGGATGAGTGTGGATATCCTTGAAAAATACATAATTCAGCATATCGATGCATCAACCGATAATGTCATAATGTTTTCCTGGCATGGAGGCGAACCATTGCTGGCAGGACTCGATTTTTACAAGGAAGCTGTGTTTCTTCAGCAGAAACATCTCCCTGCCGGAAGGAGTGTCATTAATGGCATACAGACCAATGGTACACTGCTTGATGATGACTGGTGCAGGTTCCTGGCAGAGGAGAATTTCATGGTTGGTATCAGCATCGACGGTCCTGATGAATTACACAACCGGTTTCGGCACGACGGAGCAGGAAAGGGATCACTTCACCAGGTGCTGAAAGGTTATGATCTTCTTCAGAAGCATGGAATAACCTCCGAAATACTTTGTGTTCTGAATGCACATAATGTAAGATATCCGAAGGTTATTTATGATTTTTTCAGGGACCTTGGCGCAAGATACATGACTTTCCTGCCTCTTGTTGAGCGTCAGCCCGGCAGTGGAACAGAGGTAAGTTCAGATTCGGTTCCTGCATTTGAATTTGGTATTTTTCTGTGTGAGGTTTTTGATGATTGGGTTGAAAAAGATATCGGAAATATAAAGATCCAGATTTTTGAAGAGGCTGCCCGAACAGCTTTCGGGCAAGGTCACACACTTTGCATATTTAAGGAAAATTGCGGCGGCGTTCCGGTTATTGAGCATAACGGAGACTTCTATTCATGTGACCATTATGCTGACAGGGATCACTTACTGGGAAATATCATGAATAGTTCCGTTGCAAATTTTCTCGACAGTCCTGAACAGAAAGCTTTCGGAATGGCAAAATCCGCAACCCTTCCCGGGTATTGCAAAGAGTGTCCCGTAAAAGTGATGTGTAACGGGGAATGTCCTAAAAACAGATTTATAAACACTCCCGATGGCGAACCGGGATTAAACTATCTCTGCAAGGGATACAAACACTTTTTCAACCACTGCAGACCATTTGTCGATGCAATCAGAATAGCGTGGAAGAATCAGCAGCAGTTATAATTGCATGTACTCACCCCCTTTGTCCCCCTCTCTGCTCCGCAAAGAGGGGGAAACTGCATGTAATACAGCGAGATAAGCCCCCTTCCTTGCGTAGCAGGGAAGGGGGTTTGGGGGATGAGTACGTGTGATTTAAGAAGGGGGCCGGGGGGATGAGTACGTGAGATGCAGAGTCGGTAAAGCCGGCAACCAATACAACAACTCTATTTCAATTTCTCCTTAAAGAATCCCACCGTCCTTTTCCATGCCAGCTTCGCAGCTTCCTCATTGTAGCGGCCTGTATTGGTATCGTTATTGAAACCATGCCCGGTCCCGGGGTATGAGAAGATCTGGTATTCCTTATTATTCTTTTTAAGCGCTTCCTCAAATGCTGCAATGCCTGCATTTATTCCGGCATCATTCTCTGCATAGTGAGCCATTACCGGAGCTTTTATCTTTGCAACATCATCAGCCGATGGTTGTCTTCCGTAATATGGTACAGCAGCATCGAGTTCAGGAGAATTAACGGCAACCTGGTTGGTCATAGCACCTCCCCAGCAAAAACCGGTGCACCCGACTTTACCCGTCGAATTGGGATGTGTCTCAAGAAACCTGACAGCAGCCACAAAGTTTTTGGTGGTCTCTTCACCATTAAGCTTTTTGAAAAGCTCGCCGACATTGCTTATATCTTCCGGTGTACCGCCAACAGGTGTCAGGGCATCCGGGGCGAGCGCAAGAAATCCTTCTTTGGCCATTCTTCTTGTAACATCCTGAATATGAGGAACTAATCCTCTATTTTCATGGATCACAATAACAGCCGGGAATTTCTTTCCTTTTCCGGGCATGGCAAGATAGGCTCTCATATCACCTGTCGCTGCGGGATACTTTGTGAATGCAGTAATAAGGGAGGGATCATCCTGCATTGTAACAGCAGCTTTAACTCCGTTATCCTCAATAACCGGTAGCAGAGCCATTGCCGCAGCGGTGCTTCCTGTGATCAATGCGAGCCTTTTAATGAATTCACGGCGGCTGGTCAGCCCCTTTTTAAAGTCGTCATACAACATAGAGATTTTTGATTCCATAATGTTTATGTTTAATTCAGGAAATTTATTGAAACATATAAATCCTCAATTTAAGAAGAAAATGGGAAATTCTACATATTTTTATGACCCCAATTACTGTTATTTTGTTTAATTTTTTAAAATAATTTAAATATGAGGCATGATATAGAAATTGCCCAGGAAGCTAAAATAAAGCCTATAGTAGAAATAGCCCGTAAGCTTGGCATACCGTCAGATGAACTGGATTTTTACGGGAAGTACAAGGCGAAAATACCCCTTCATTTTATTGATGAGGAAAAGATTAAAAAGGCAAAACTAATTCTGGTAACGGCAATTACCCCGACTCCGGCAGGTGAAGGTAAAACAACCACATCGATAGCGCTGGCACAGGCTCTGTCCCGTATAGGGAAGAAGGCTATTGTTGTTCTTCGCGAACCCTCCCTTGGTCCTGTTTTCGGGATAAAGGGCGGAGCGGCAGGCGGTGGTTACTCTCAGGTTATCCCGATGGAAGACATTAACCTGCATTTCACGGGTGATATGTCGGCCATTGAAAAAGCTCATAATCTTCTGGCTGCGCTTATCGACAACAATATACAAATGAAGGAGGGTAATCTTGGAATTGACCCCAGGACAATTGAATGGAAAAGGGTAATGGATATGAATGACAGGTCGCTCAGGGATATCGTAATCGGGCTGGGAGGGATCTCCGAAGGTGTACCCAGGCAGTCAGGATTCAATATTACTGCAGCATCAGAGGTAATGG
>CAZKMH010000034.1:0-16505 GCA_964553395.1 uncultured Rikenellaceae bacterium
TATTATAAAGCCCTTCAGCACCTCATCATAATCATTCACTCTTTCTTCAAACCTGGAAACCCATAGTCTCCTGTGCCTGATAGAAGATTCAGTCTGGGCTTTCCTCAGGGTATAGCTTCTTTTCAACTGGTCAAGAACTCTCCTGGCCTGCTCAACGTTTATTTCAGCCTGACGGATTGTTGTAGGAGGCTCATATTTTGAGTTTTTCAATGTAATTTCTGCTTCCTCAACATTGTGGATCTGGTTACTTATCTGATCCCTTATGTTATTCATTGTGACCGCAGTATCGAGAATTGCCATTTCAAGGTCCGTGTAAAAGGTTACAAGCCTCTCCCTTGCATCTTTCAGAGAGTTTTCCAGTTCTGTCCTGTCAAGTGATGCAACATAATCACCTGCCTTTACTTCAGTACCTTCGGGAACCAGATCAGTAATCTTGATATGGGATGACCTGACATCCCTTCTCTGGGTGAACTCAGGTGCCTTAATATCCACTGAATTCTCAGCAACCAGTTCACCGGTTGTTGCAACTGTTATTTCGAATTTACCATGAGCAGCTTCAATGAACATACCGGCATCATCTTTTTTTGAAGAGATCCTGTTGAAGATAATAAGTCCAATCAGGGTAATAACAACAACTAATACTGTTCTGACAATTGTCTTTTTCATTCTTGTTTATTTAATGAACTGCGGTTTTAATGTACCGCGCACAAAAATATCAAAAAAAATCCTTTTAACCGGTTCAGGATCAGTTTTTAACTTATATTAACAGATTAAAAGGGTACTGCAAAATCCCCCTATTTATTATTTAACCACAAAGTTACACTGAGTGTTCACGGAGTAACGCTGTTTGTTATAAAGTATTAACTTTGTGCTCCTCCGGTGCAAACTCCGTGTGACTCTGTAGTAAAAGGATTTATAAACGGTTATTTCTGATGTTTATTTTGACAGATGAAGCCTTTAATCCTTTTGATTCTCCTTTTATTGTGAGAGTTCCTGATGAACCTTTCTCAGCCTCAACAATTACAAGGCATAGTCCATTATAAGCCTTTTTCGTTCCCGATTGGAACGATTCGTGACTTGTTGCATCGCCATTATCGGTTGCCACGATCCTTCCGGGTCCTTCGATGCTGAAATTCAGCTGGTTATTGCTTCGGGGTACCGGCAATTTATTTTTGTCTTCGATCCTGACGGTTATAAAAACAAGATCCTTACCATCGGCACTGATTTCGGAACGGTCCGCTGACATTGAAAGCAGGGCAGGCCTGCCTGTCGTTTTCATGACTTCTTCTGCCCACTTCTGTCCATTCCTGTATGCAACAACTTTCAGCTTGCCCGGGGCATAAACGACATTATCCCATTGCAGCCTGTATTCAAATTGCCCTTTCTTCTTCTTCCCAAGCGATTTACCGTTCAGGAAGAGTTCTGCCTCATCTCCTGTTGTATAAACATGAACAGGAGTTATCTGGCCTTTTCTTTCAGGCCAGTTCCAGTGGGGAAGGATGTGAGCCATGGGAAAGTCTGGCTTCCATTTGGATTGATAAAGATAGAAGCGGTCTTTCTTAAATCCGGCCAGATCCAGGATCCCGAAGTAGCTGCTTCGTGATGGAACTTCTTTAACACCCTGGTTTTCAAGCATTTTAAGGATCTGCTCATATCTTCTTGTATTTGGAGTCAAGCCTGTCAGGTCGCCATAGTAGGGCGATGGTTCCCCGAGATAATCAAAGCCTGTCCAGACGAATTCCCCGAACACTCCGGGATATTTATCATTCATCTCCCATTGCTGATCGGGGGAAGTTCCCCAGGATGGGTAAGCCAGGTCATAGGAAGATATCTGGAAAATTCCGTTTCCGGGTAAATTATTATCCAGGTCACCGGCTATTACGGGGAAGAAATATTCACCTCTGGAACTTACAGTGGATGCTGATTCACTTGAATGGAAAGGCAGGTTGTCATTCTCTTTATGACTGAAAAATGCATCGTACCTGTAGAGACGGTAATTTATTCCAAAAACATCCAGGGTTTTCTGGAAGCCGTTGGTACCCGATTCATCGCGGTCGCAGCCTGCTGTTACCGGACGGGTATTATCCTCCGATTTAACAATAGTTCTCAGGCTTTCCGACAAAGCTGGATTATTCTGGTCGGGCACCTCATTGCCGGTGCTCCACAGAATGACACAGGGATGGTTACGGTCGCGGCGGACCATTGCCCTGAGGTCCTCCTCATGCCATGCATAGAACAACTTATTATAATCATTTCTTTTCTTGCCGGTTTTCCAGGCATCGAAAGCTTCATCCTCGACAAGAAATCCCATCCTGTCGCAAAGATCAAGCAGCTCGGGTGCCGGGGGATTATGGCTTGTTCTGATTGCATTACAGCCCATTTCTCTTAATATTTCAAGCTGCCGTTCCGCAGCACGGATATTGAATGCAGCTCCAAGTGCGCCAAGATCATGATGGTTGCAGACTCCCTTTATTTCAACTTTTCTGTCGTTAAGATAAAAACCATCGCGCGGGGTGAAGTTGATTGTCCTGAACCCGAAGTTTGTTTCATAGCTGTCGACGGTCTCATTATTAAGCGAGACAGTCACCACTGCTCTGTAAAGCTCAGGATCATCAATATCCCAGAGTACCGGATCCCTGACCGTTAAATCGAGCCTGAACCTGTGATCATCATTTGCCATTATTATTGCGCCGGTTGTTGCAGATTCTGCAACAGGTGATGCCGCGGGTTCCTGTTTTTCGTTCAGTTTATAGATTGCTGCTTTGACTGTAACAGGTATTGGGCCATCCAGATGGCTTTCGACCTCTGCCTGCAAGCTAACTGTTCCTGCTTCCGAACTTATTTGCGGTGTGGTGCAGAAAAGACCGTTATGCGACACATGCACAGGCATGGTCTTAACCAGCCAGACGTTCCGGTAAAGTCCGGCACCAGGATACCATCTTGAATCCCACCTCTTTGTGTCGAGTCTTACCGCTATTATATTTTCACCGTCGAATTTTATATAAGGTGTCAGGTCAAGCCGGAATGAAGTATATCCGTAAGGCCATTCTCCGACGAAATTACCATTGAGCCACACTCTGGCGTATGCCATCGCTCCGTCGAAATCGATATAGAATCGCCGGTGTTTGTCGGGCTCATTTACGGTAAAATGTTTTCTGTACCAGCCGATTCCCTTCCATGGTAGCAGGCCGGTCCCGTTTTCCAGCGTATCGCTGAAAGGTCCTTCAACTCCCCAGTCATGTGGAAGATTGAGTGTCCGCCAGCCTGTGTCATTCACCGATGGCAACTGCAACCACCCTTCCGGTTCACGGTCTGTTGTCACATTATCTGTTGAGGCATTGAAATACTTAATGAATTTCCAGCCGTCATTGAATGATTCGCGCACCCGGGGAGATCCCTGTGAATAAATATTTCCCTGAAACCCTGCCAGAAGAATAGAAACGGAAAGTGAAATGGTGATTAGTCTTTTCATTGTCAGTATAATTTTGCTTACTTCTAAGCTCTTCATTCGTTTGTTCTTCGTTCTTACTTCAGCATTTATTTAGATTCCGCTTACGTCCGTGTCCTCGAAAAGCATCGATGGGGTGAGGATTGAACTATAAGGATACGGATCGTTGCCAACCTCAATGAGGGTGTTCCAGAAATCCTTCATGTTCCCTGAGATATTCATTTCACTGACGGGATGCACGATTTCTCCTTTACTGATAAAGAATCCTTCAATTCCATAGGAGAAATCACCAGTTGCACCATTGCAGTTTCCTCCATTGAAACCGGTAACAAGTATACCTTTTTCCACTGATTTAACAAGTCCGTCACGGTCACGGGAACCTGTTTTAAAGACAATGTTGGAGGTGCTTCCTGAAGTGGGAAGGAGGCTAAGTTTCCTTCCATAGTATGTGTCGATAAAATAATTGCGCAAAATGCCCTGTTCCACTACTTCTCTTTTTACTGCATTTATACCTTCGTTATCGAAGCATCTCGATCCGAAGCCCGACATCATCAGGGGATCATCATAAAACGAGAGAATATCGCTGGCAATCTTTGTGTTTACTTTTCCAATCAGGAATGAGTTCTTCTGATATATCGAAGAGCCGAAGAGCGCTGAAATTAACGGATACAACAGATTTCCAGTTGCCAGGTTTTCAACCAGTATTTTGTACTTTCCGGAGGCAACTTTCGAAGGATTCATCTTCCTCAGTGTCCTGTCGAGGGCTGTTTTTCCGATTCCGGTCTTTTTAAGCTTATCAAAAAAAATATTGTACTCACCCCATGAATCGGCCGGCCGTCCTTTTTCATCCTTAACGGAGACCTCAGCTGCAAGTCCCGAAATACTGCTGCCTGACTCACCTTTGAATCCGTTGCTGTCGGCAAGAATCATATTGCTTACGTTGTCAAAGTATGAACTTGTCACCGAGATTATTCTCTCATCGGTTCCGTAAATTTCTTTTTCAACCTGACGGGCAAGATCTATTTTAGTTTTTGAATCAACTGACTCCATCGCCGGATCAAGCGTTCCGAGATCCTCGCCCTTTCCATTATAATAGAGTTCCTTCTCGGGAAGATATCTGAATTCATCTTCAGAGAGATACCGGGTAGCTTCCACGGCTTCTTTAATAAATTTACGAAGCTCTTTTTCTTTGAGCAGGTTAGTTGAATGGGAAGAATATTTTTTATCGACATAGAGGTCAACAGAGAGGGAATTACCGATAGATTCCTGCAGCCTGTCGATTTTCTGTTCACGGATCTCGATGCGCCTGCTGGAATTGTCGTTAATAGAGACAGCAACCTGGCTAACTCCGTTTTCAAGGGCGTGCTTTATTACCAGGTCAGCGATTTGATATTTCTCATTTGTATCCATAAATTATGTATCGTACTGTTTATTAAGCATTAACACCACCAACTGTCAGCTTCTTTATTTTCACTGTCGGTAGTCCCATGGTAACAGGAACACCCTGTCCGTCCTTTCCGCATACCCAGGTTGAGTCTGATAATTTCAGGTCATTTGCAACCATTGTGATATCAGCAAGTGCCTGCGGACCATTACCGATAATATTGATATCTTTTATCGGTGCTGTAAACTTCCCGTTTTCAATCAGATATCCGAACTTGACAAAGAATGTAAAATCACCCGGACCAATATTAACCTGTCCGTTGCTGAAATTATCAACATAGATACCCTTTTTTACACTTTCAATTATTTCATCTTTTTCATGAGGCCCGTTCTCCATATATGTTGACCTCATGCGTGGTATCGGGACATTCCTGAAATCCTGACGGCGTCCGTTACCGGTTGGTTTTACATTATAATACCTGGCACTGATCCTGTCATGGATGTAGCTCGTAAGAGTTCCGTTCTGCACAAGTATTGTTTTTTCAGTCTTTACTCCTTCATCATCTACATTGAGGGAACCCCTGTTGTCAGGAAGAGTTCCGTCATCGGCAACAGTGACAAAATCTTCTGCGATTTTTTTGCCCATTTTGTCAGTGAAGATTGATGTCTTCTTTCTGTTGAAATCGGCTTCAAAAGAATGTCCCATAGCTTCATGGAGCAGGATCCCTGACCGGCCGGCACCCATGACAACTTCCATCTCACCTGCTTGTGGTTTTCCTGCTTTGAACAGCAGTGAGGTCTCCTCCAGAGCCTGTTCAGCGAGTTTGTCAACAAGACCTGTTGTCAGGAATTCGAAACCCTTCCGGTATGATTCAGCAACAGTCGTATTTTCGATCCTTCCATTCTCTTCCATAATTGTCCTTGCCGAAAGATAAGTCAGCGGCCTGTAATCCCATGTAAGAAGACCCTCAGAGTTGAAGAACAGGATCCACGAGGTAGAGTCGTCCATAGTAATATTGACCTTGGTAACACGCTTATCTCCTGCAAAGATCTTTTCATTCAGGCTGGTCATAAACGGAACTTTGTCCTTTATGGAGACTTCATCCCATGGAGAGTCAATACTGTAGTAGGATGGTGGCGGAAACTCACTTAATGATGCAGTTCCGGGTGAACCGGTGCTTTCCGCAATGTTTGCAGCGGTCCTGGCTGCACGGAGCATTGCATCGGGTGAAGTATTCTCGGAATAAGCATATCCGGTCTGGTCGCCTTTCAAAACCCGGATTCCCACCCCGTATGTTATATCGGAGTATGCCCTGTTTACCTTATTATCCTGCAATACTGCAGTGTTATTTATGGAGTGTTCAAAGAAAAGGTCGGCATAATCGGCACCTTTTCCCATCGCAGCGAGTATCACTTTCTGCAGTTGTTCGGGTGTCACCTCAAAATGATTGAGATAAGCACCGGCATCATCACTGAGAAGCGCCCCGTTGCATGATTGAAATACTGTTGGAATGACCATAGATCCTGCTACTGTTAAACCACTTAACCTTATAAATTCACGTCGTTTATAACTCATACAAACAGATTGAATTAATCCGAATAAAGGTCAGGGAAATTATCCGTATTTCAAAAGAGAATTGCCCGGAACTCTCTTACCTCCACATAACCTTCACATATTCTGCAAGATAGTTAATGGCATGAAAATTGGTAGAAAAAATCACATGTGTTATCCCTGATAACATTTCGACTTATATTTGGAACCTTAAAATTCTTAAAACACTTTTATGAGACGGACAATCTTTGCATTAATAACATCAATAATCAGTTTAACAATTGCAGCCCAGGATATTGCCCAGTGGCGCGGACCAAACCGGAATGGTATTTATAATGAAACAGGCCTGATGAAGAAATGGCCTGATACGGGGCCGAAAATGCTATGGCATTTTGATGAGCTCGGAGAAGGCTACAGCTCTGCAGCAGTAACTTCAACCGGAATTTATACCACAGGAATGATCAATGGTACAGGTTATGTTTTTGCTCTTGATCTGAATGGCAAGCTGCTGTGGAAGAAAGAGTATGGAAAGGAGTGGAATGAGAGCCAAACCGGGGCACGGTCCACACCTCTTGTGATCAAAGAAAAACTCTATATTCTCAGCGCTTACGGCAAACTGACATGTATGAACAGTACTAACGGACAAACAATCTGGTCTGTAGATTTCATGAAAGAACATGGTGCAAGGAACCTGACCTGGGGAATTACCGAGAATTTACTTTACGACGGGAATATGATTTTCTGCACTCCCGGGGGTCGCGATGTAAATGTTGTGGCACTCGACAGGCATACAGGGAAAATCATCTGGAAAAGCAAGGGAAGTGGTGAACTGTCAGGCTATTGTTCGCCAGTGATAATTAATCTCTCAAAAAGGAAACTGCTTGTAACGATGATGGAGAGATCAATTCACGGATTTGATGCATCTACAGGCAGCTTATTATGGAAATTCGGACACGTAAACGAGTATAGTGTTCATCCGAATGTTCCTGTATACATAGATGGTTACCTGTACTGTACAATAGGATACGGAATAGGTGGTGTAATGCTGAAGGTTGCAGATGACGGATCAGCTGTTACCCGGGTATGGAAGAATACAAGGCATGATCCGAAGATAGGCGGATTTGTGGTCCTGAATGGCAGAATATATGGTGGTGGTGATTATAACCGCAAGTTTTTTTGTCTTGACTGGAAAACAGGTAATATTTTATATGAGGTCAATCAGCTTGCACCGTCCAACATAATTTCAAACGACGGCTTGTTATATATATACACTGAAAGAGGTACGGTTGACCTGGTCGAACCCCGAACCGATAATATCAATGTTATCAGCTCATTTCGTGTACCTTTAGGATCAGGCCCGCATTGGGCTCACCTTGTGATAAATAACAAACTACTATATGTAAGACACGGCAATTCCCTTATGGTCTATGATATAGCTAATTTTTCTCAATCAGGACAGGCTTTCCAAATCCTATCTTCTCAAGAGGCTTCATCTGTGTAGCAGCATCACCCACAATCACATAATACATTCTGTCAGGAACAATGTATTTCTGAGTGATAGTTTTGTGTTCTTCAACTGTCATGGTTTTGATCAAAACCTCTTCCTCTTTTATATAATTGTCGCTGAGACCGTATTTGCTCATTGTTGAAAGCATATCCACAAGTGCGCTGTTTGTTTCGAAACGCAGAGCATTTGACCTGATCATATAGTTCTTAATAAATTGAAGGTCTTCTTCCGAAATACCATTCCGGTATTTCTCCATCTCCTCTTTAAAGATTTTAACTGATTCAAGTGTTGCATCGGAACGTACGCTTGAAGACGCAACAAACGGAGCGATACTCTTCATTTCCTGGAAGGAGCTTCGTGCACCATATGTGAATCCTTTTTGTTCCCTGAGTATCTGCATCAGGATACTTGAAAAAGCCCCGCCGAGCCTGTAGTTTATAAAATCCGTCCTGATGAAGTCAGGGTTGCTCCTTGAGATGGCAGGATAACCTATAAAGATGACCGACTGACGCGAACCGGGAATATCGACAAAGTAAATCTGAGATTTTTCGGGACCGGAAGGCACGGGATAACTGTTAATCTTAACCTCTTTAGCTTCCCATTCAGTTTCAAGAGGTTTGAGAGCGGCAAGGACCTGTTCTTTAGTCACATTTCCTGCAATATGGATCCTTGTAACAGACGGAGAGAAATTATTGTCATACCAGGACCTGAGATTATCAAGGGTAATCTTTTCAACCGATTCCCTGGTGCCACTTACGTTATAGCCAAAGATATTACCGGCTCCGTAAACCAGTCTGTAAAATGTCTTGTTTGCAACGCTCGATGGCTGAGCTTCATCCTGAATTATCCTGTTTAATGTTCTTGTCTTTGCCAGTGTGAATTCTGAAGTGTCCCAGCGCGGTTCAAGAAGTATCTCCTTAACAAGTGAGAGGGACTTATCAAAATTTCTTGAAAGTGCACTGGCATATATTATAAATTCTTCCCTTCCTGCATACATTCCCAGATTTGATCCGAGAAGCTCAATCTCCTCCTCAAGTTCCTCCGGTGTTTTGTTTTTTGTTCCCTGGGGCATCACTGATGCAACCATAGCCCCAACTCCCGGCAGACTGATATTGTCCTGGCTGGCTCCGCCATCTATTGATATATTCATGTTAACAACAGGCAGTTCCCTGTTCTGAATCCCATAGACCCTGATCCCGTTTTTCAAAGTGGCTTTCCATATCTCAGGTACTGTTATTTCCGGCTCTTTCACCAATTGCGGTTCCACGGTCCGGTCGATGGAGGATGAAGTCCTGGTTATCACATCATCAGGCATCTCTTCAATTTCCACCTGGGTAGCTTCCAGAATGTTCTCTTCTTTAATTCCGGCAGGCTGGGAATTATCAGCCATCATCCCGGGTTTTCCCTTTGGAACAAAGCTTGTAACAACATAAGGTTTACCTTTTATATAAGTATTGTAGACCCTTAAAATATCATCCCTGGTAACCGCCTTGATGTTTTCAATATCTTTTTCAATGTATCCGGGATCATTGACAAGTGTGTTGTAGAAAGCGAGTTGAAATGACTTGCTGAAAACACCGTTTATCCCCTCATAAAATTCTTTCTCCCTCATTGCTTTTATCCTCTCAACATCTTTTTCAGTGAATCCTTCCGTTTCAAATCGTTTAAATGCCTCAAAAACAGCTTCTTCAATTTCCTTAAGTGTTTTCGCCTCATTGGCCCTTATGCTTATTGTGAATTCGCCTGCCAGTTCATCCGAACCGTTGTATCCGCTGACCCGTGATGTAAGCTGTTTTTCCTTTACCAGCACTTTGTACAATGGAGCTTTCTTCCCATCGGTAAGTATTTTTACAAGAAAATCAAGGGGATACATATCCTTATCGTAGATCTGTGGAGATGGCCATACCATAGTTATCTCAGGGACATTGGCGAAATTATCTTCATGATAGAGCCTGATAGTCTTGTCCGGAGATGGTACTGCAGGTGTGCGTCCCGTGACCTGGCCATGTGCTTTGATTTCCCCAAAGTATTTGTCTATCAAAATTTTAACAGAATCGGCATTGAAGTCTCCGGCAAGAACAAGGGTGGCATTGTTAGGTCCGTAGAAATTTTCATAAAAGTTTTTAACATCATCAAGAGTTGCATTTCGAAGGTCTTCCATTTCACCTATTACATCCCAGCTGTATGGATGTCCTTCGCCATAAAGGTTCTTGTTAATTACATAGCTTGTAAAACCATATGGCTGATTATCAACTCCCTGTCTCTTCTCATTCTGTACTACATTTTGCTGAATTGCCAGTCCGCGTTGTGTTACTGAGTTGATAAAAAATCCCATACGATCCGATTCCAGCCAGAGTACCTTTTCAAGTGCATTTTTCGGGAACTCTTCAAAGTATACTGTAAAATCCCTCGAAGTACCCCCATTATTTGAGCCCCCGGCTTCTTCGAGGATCCTGTCAAATGCTCCCACAGGAACATTTTCCGATCCCATGAACAACAGGTGTTCAAAGAGATGTGCAAAACCTGTCCTGCCTGGTTTCTCTCTGCTGGAACCCACATGATACATGATCGCGTATGAGATCATCGGATCGGAATGGTCGGCATGAAGGATCACCTGCAAACCGTTCGGCATTACATATTTTTCGAAATCAATACTGAGCTTGTCGTCCGGAGCCTTTTTGCATGATGAAACGGACAGCAGGATCAGCACCAGGGCTGTCAGGAAACTATAAAAACGTTGTTTGTTCATTTTGATGTATTTATGATTAGTATTATTTGAATGTCATTTAAGAATTGCGAAATTATGTAATATTGAGATATAAATATAAGAACTGACCCCCGGGGGTTCTTCATTTTTTCATCCATCCAATTATCCGCAAAGCCATTTTTATGTATATTTCCAATCAATATTAACCTGACAGCATGAAAAAAGTTTTCTCCCTCGTTATTTTCTGGTCAGTTTTTGCCGTATTGTCATTTTCACAGGAGAAAAGTTTCCTGTCGGATATATATTCTTTCCTTGAAAATACATCGGTTTTTGAACTGAACCAGGAAGATGGTCACTCTCCGCTTGTTCCTTATATGTCTGTTGATGAGGCATTAATAAACAATAAAGACAAATCCCCGGCATACATGTCTCTTAACGGGATCTGGAAATTTCATTATGCTGAGACTCCTGAAGGGATTCTGCCCGGATTTTTTGCAAGGAATTTCAACGACAGATCCTGGAAAATCATATCCGTACCCTCAAACTGGGAAATGCAGGGATTTGGTGATCCGATCTTCAGGAATGTCCGGACTCCCTTTCCGCCAAATCCGCCTTATGTCCCGAGAGAATATAATCCAACAGGTTCATACAGGAGGATATTTACCATCCCTTCGTCATGGAAAGGAAAAGAGATATTCCTCAGGATGGAAAAGACGGCATCCGCATCATTTGTTTGGATAAACGGGAATGAAGTAGGCTATAACGAAGGCGCCCAGGAACCTTCCGAATATAACATAACCAAGTACCTGAAATCAGGTTCAAACACAATATCAGTACTCGTAACCAAATATTCTGACGGTTATTACCTGGAAGATCAGGATTACTGGAGGCTTGCCGGCATTTTTGACGATATCTGGCTTTTTGCCGTGCCAAAAATCCACATTTTCGACTGGCAGGCACTAACAGATCTTGATGAGGAATACAGGGATGCAAATCTGAATCTGTCAGTTGATGTAAAGAATTATTCATCAGTTATTACCAATGATCTGATTCTCCGTGCCACACTTTATGACAGGGATAAGAAGGCAGTTAAAATCATGACTTCTGATAAATTCAGTGTTGTGCCTTCCGGGAAGCAGACGGTCCTGCTGAATGCGGGCATCAGTAATCCTGACAAGTGGTCTGCTGAGTTTCCGAACCTGTATACGCTGACATTTGAACTACTTTCACCGGCAGGAAAAACGATCGAAGTGATTACCGGCAGAACAGGATTTAAGGAGACTGAGATCCGCAACCAGGTATTTTATCTGAATGGTATGCCTGTAAAACTGAACGGCATTAACAGTCATATGCAGCATCCCGAAACCGGCCATACAATGGATGAGGCAACTATAAGAAAAGATTTAAGTCTGTTTAAGCGATTCAATATCAACTGTGTACGGACATCCCATTATCCTCCGGTAATCAGGTATCTTGAACTGGCTGACGAATATGGAATTTATGTTGTTGATGAAACCGGAGATGAAGCTCATGCTACGGAATATGTGTCGCGCGACAAAAAGTGGGAAGCAATGTATCGGGAGAGAGCACGGAAAATGGTTCTCCGGGACAGGAACCATCCATGCATTCTTTTCTGGAGTGCCGGAAATGAAAGTGGTGAGGGCGATAATATCTGCGCAGTGATCGAAGAGGGTAAAAAATATGATAAAACCCGTTTCTGGATGTATGGAGGCAATGCCTTTGCACACCCCTGTGAGGATATAATTGGTCCGCGGTATCCACAGCTGCACAGTCTTATTACAAATGTTTTCCTTGTTCCGGAAAGTGACGATCCGCGACCATCATTCCTTGATGAATACCTTGCTGTGACAGGTAACGGGGGAGGAGGTCTTGACGATTACTGGGATGCATTTTATAACCATCCCAGAAGCATGGGAGGAGCAATCTGGGATTTCGTCAGTACCGGGATCACTGAACCGGTAAGGAGTCTTAAAGATGCCTCGGATAATAATATCCAGGTGAATGTGATGGGGCGTGCAAAGCTTGTTCCGGGAGTAACCGGCAGTGGTCTTGACCTGAACGGACATGATCAGTGGGTTGAGGTTTACAGGGATGATGCACTCGAAATTACCGGAAATAACCTTACACTCGCATTATGGGTATATCCCGGGTCTCTGAGTAGTTCTGCCGGTACCCTGATAACAAAGGGAAATTACCAGTTCGGTATAAGGCAGGTGAAGAAAGATTCGCTGGAATTTTACATCACCACAAGATCGAAACAAAAAGTACAGATCGCCCTCCCGGAAAACTGGGAGAATAACTGGCATTTTGTTGCAGCAACTTATAACGGCAGTTCAATTTTTATTGATATTGATGGCAGGGTAAGTGATAAGAAAGCAGTATCGGGAAACATAAGGAATACTCCTTTCCCTGTAAACATAGGAAGGAATGCAGAGATCCATGGACAGGAGACGACAGTCTATATCTGTGACGCAATTATTGATCAGGCCGGAATATTTACAGAAATAATACCGGCCGAAAGCCTTAAGTCTCCTTCCCCGGAAATCAGGAGGAAAGCAGCTTTGTGGCTCGATTTTGAGCAGATGACCGAAAGCGGAGAATTCTTCAGTTACGGGATCGGTGCAAGGACCTACGGCTCTATCTGGCCGGACCGCCGTCCCCAGCCGGAGATGTGGCAGATAAAAAAATCGGGACAGCCGGTTACTGCCCGTCTGATTTCGGCTGAACGCGGGGAGGTTGAAATAACCAACAGATATCTCTTTACAAATCTGGATCAATTAAAGGGTGTCTGGGTGTTACAGGCTGATAATGAGGTCATTGAAAAAGGAGACTTAAATTCACCCATTGCTCCTCAGAAGTCAGGGATAGTCAGAATCCCTTACCGCAAACCTGTAATTCAGGAAGGAGCAGAATACCGTTTGTTAATCACTTTCTGTCAGAAAGGCAGGACATTATGGGCGGATGACGGATTTGAGATTGCCTGGGAACAGTTTGATCTTTCATGGTTTGTACCGGCAAAAGAACCTGACGATAGTTCTGTTAATTTATTAACAGTAAATGAGGAAAATGAAAATCTCGTAATAAATGGCAAGGATTTCAAATATATCTTCGATAAAAAAACGGGAATCCTCGTATCAATGCAGGTTTCTGGAAAGGAGATGATTAAGAGGGGCGCAGATCTGAATCTGTGGCGCGCACCGCTTGCCAATGAGACAGATGAATGGAATTATTATACCTCAAACACAAGACACAGGACTGACGGATACGGAAGATTTGCTGCATCAGAGTGGTATTCGGCCGGACTCAATTCGTTAAGAACTATTCCGGAAGATTTTACCTTCAGAATAACAAATAATAAATCTGTTGAAATCACTGTAAAGAATATAGTTCAGATGGCGACAGGCAGAGGTGGTTTCCTAAACGAGTATAAATACCTGATTTCAGGCAGCGGGGAAATGAAAATAGAGCATTCAGTGATCCCGAATGGCGATACTCCTGCCTGGCTCCCCCGCATCGGACTTGATTGGATACTTGAAAAATCACTTAAGAATGTGGAATGGTTTGGCAGGGGTCCCCAGGAAAATTATCCCGACAGGAAGAGCGGATACAGGATTGGCATTTATAAATCTGCTGTCACAGAAATGTATGAGCCCTACCTGATCCCGCAGGATTACGGGCTAAGAACAGACAACCGTTGGGTGAAGATGACTGATGACAGCGGAGTTGGACTGGAATTCAGCGGAAACAGTCTGTTCAATTTCAATGCTCATCCCTATTCAACTGAAAATCTGACAAAAGCTTTGTATACTTATCAGCTTCGACAGTTTGACGGAATTACTTTTAATTTTGACTATGCAACGAGTGGGGTCGGATGTACTGCATTGTCGGTATTTCCTGAGTATCAGGTGATGCCGGAGAGATATGATTTTACGGTGAGAGTTAAGCCGGTGAGGGGGAGATAAGGTGTTAAGGCGTTAAGGTATTGAGGCAATAAGGTAATACAGTGTAAATATTTAAGAATTTCAAATATTAATTTTGAGCTTATATGTTATGGAAATTGTAATTTCTGAAAGTCGTGAAGAACTTGCAAAAAAAGCAGCTAAAAAGGGTGCGGAGCTGATACGGGCAGCAATTAAAGCAAGAGGTGAGGCAAACATCATTGTTCCGGCAGGTGCATCTCAATTCGAAATGATTGCCGCACTGGTGAAGGAAGATCTGAACTGGTCGGTGGTAACTGCATTTCATCTTGATGAATATATAGGTCTGCCAGTTACACATCCTGCTTCCTTCAGGAAATACCTGAAAGAGAGATTTGCCGACAAAGTTATGCCGCGGGCATTCAATTATGTCAATGGTGAAATTGATCCTGAAGGGGAATGTAAGAGGCTGGGGAAACTCATAAGTAAATATTCGATCGATGTGGCATTCGTTGGCATTGGGGAGAACGCTCACCTTGCCTTCAACGATCCTCCGGCAGATTTCGACACGGATGAGGCTTACATCGTTGTCAACCTTGATGAGGCATGCAGAAAACAACAGTTGGGTGAAGGCTGGTTCCCGACATTTGACGATGTGCCGAAGCAGGCTATCAGCATGTCGATAAAGCAGATCATGAAAACGAAATCAATAATCTGTACCGTGCCTGATCTGCGCAAAGCGGACGCTGTGAAAAAAGCAGTTAAAGGTCCGGTCACAAACATGGCACCATCATCAATAATGCAGAAACATGCTGCCACCTGGCTCTACCTTGATAAAGAATCGGCCTCACTTTTGTGAGCAGAAAGCCCGGTTAATATATAAATTTACAGGAACTTAAGTAATATTTTCAGGTGTCCGGCAGGCTCGTTCTCAAGCATTTCAAAAGCCTTCTGGGCTTCTGAAGGATGCAGTATGTCAGAAACCAGTGCATCAGGTCTGAGGGTTCCCTTCTTCAGGTTTTCGATTGCTTCGGCAAACTCGCCATGTGATACTCTTGAGGTGATTATTGTACCCTCTTTCCAGATCAGTTCCTTCAACAGAATGGGAACAGGTTCGTTTCCCAGGCCAAGGGTACAGACAACACCGGCGCCACGGATGCTTTGTATGCAGCCGCGTACGGGATTGACAACTCCGGGCAGATCAGTATAATGCCCTACAGCCTCAAAGGCAATGTCGACACCTTTTGAACCGGTGATCTTTTTAATGGCTTCCACAGGATTTTCATTCCTTGCATTTATTATATGAATATCCGGATATGCTCCGGCTGCACGTGAAAGCCTCTCTTCAAGGATGTCAACCATAATGAGAGTGTTCCCGGTTTTAGTCCGTGCAGCCTGCAGGATGCTCTGTCCTACCTTCCCAGCTCCCCAGATCACTATCTGATCATTCTCCTTTACTTTAGCCCTCCGGCATGCATGAAAACCAATCGAAAGAATTTCCACAAGTGCCGCATGAATATCGGATATCTCCGGAGCGATCCTGTATAACATCGATTCGGGGACGTTAATATATTCACCGAAACCGCCATTAATGTCAACCCCTATCAGCTTCAGCGATGTACATGCAGGGAAGTGTCCGATCAGGCAGGCAGGACACCTGCCACACCAGATGATGGGATCAACCGAAACACGGTCTCCCTTTTTATAATTTTTAACCTGTGACCCGGTTTCAACAATAGTACCGGTAAATTCGTGTCCCGGAATAAGCGGAAGATGAGTTCTGGGGTGAAATTCACCGAGAAAAATATGCTGGTCGGTTCCGCAGATCCCGGCATAGGATACCTTAATAAGTACTTCAGTTTCTTTTAATTCAGGTAAATCCGATTCAATCCAGGAGATCTTCCCGTAATCAGCCAGTACAGCGGCATTCATCTTTTTCATGTGTGAATAATTTATATTAAATGGCCACA
>CAZKMH010000035.1:0-16120 GCA_964553395.1 uncultured Rikenellaceae bacterium
TGTATATCAATCGCGGCTACAGTTTTGATTATAGTCAATCAATGAGCACTAACTCAGTTATGCTAAGGAATTATGCTGCTTTGAATTACGGCGAAAATACCTTGTATGCAAAAACAAAATATTCTCTGGGTGACTACAATGCTTCACTTGTCAGAACTGTCAATGGAAAAATGATGACTATCATTCATGATACAAGTACACCTCATCCAAGGGAGGATTTCCGGCTTCAGGGCACAAAAGGGATCTATCATTCCGATGGAAGAAGGATTTATATTGAAGGACGCAGTCCGCAGGAACATACCTGGGAGCCCGCTGAAAAATATTACAAGGAATTTGAGGTGCCCCGTATTGAAGTACCACCCAGACGAGGTGGTACTATCGAAGGACACGGTGGCGGTGGCAGCCAGACACCAGTTACATGGCACCGGCTGGTTACAGCGCTTCGTGAAAATAAAGTAACCGACTGGGATGTATATGACTCTGTAACCAGTGGTGCAATTGTTCCTCTTTCTTGCAACTCCGTTGCCGCCAAATCACAGGCTGTTGACTTTCCTGATTTCACAAAAGGGAAATGGCAAACAAGAACTCCTATCATGCCACTTGTCTGATAATCAATATGAATGTAAAAGTGAAAAGTTATGAAAAAATCGAAATATACCCGTAGAAAATTTGTTAAACTATCCACAACTGCAACTGTAGGAGGCGCTGTGCTTTCCGGTATTGGTTTCCCCGAAGAGGCTTACGCCCTGACTCAGACAAACAACAAGACTCTGAAGCTCGGATTTGTCGGAATCGGAGGTCGCGGCACTTATCATCTCAACTGCGCCCTGGGTATTGAAGGCATTGAAGTTCCTGCTATTTGTGAAGTTATACCAAAGAGGCTGCAGGCGGCAAAAAAGAGAATTACAGATGCCGGTCTGCCTGTTCCCAGAACCTATGGAAAAGGAGTAACGGATTTTAAAAGGATGTGCGATAATGAGGAACTTGATGCAATTATCTGCTCCACTTCATGGGAGTGGCACACTCCGGTATGCCTTGCAGCAATGAACACTGATAAGCATTGTGTCTCCGAAGTGCCGATTGTCCTTACTCTCGATGAAGCTTGGCAGATCGTTGAAACATACGAACGCACAGGTAAATGGGCAACTCTTGGACTTGAAGGTATCGGTGAACCTGCCCTTCTTAATATGATTCAAAAAGGGATACTGGGCGATATAGTTCATGCCGAAACCGGATATATTCATGACCTGCGGTTTGTTAAGTACTCTCCTGATGAGGAACCGTGGCGATTACAACACTCGATAGACCGAAACGGTAACCTCTATCCCGATCATCCGATGAAAAAAATGTTACCGGCACTCGACATAAACCATGGAGACCGAATTGATTATCTGGTTTCAATGAGTTCGTTTGGCGGATTGCTTGCTGAGTATGCCGGCATATATTATAAGAATCCAAACCACCGCATGACCAGACAAAAATTCGCTCTGGGCAATTATAATGCTTCGCTCGTAAGGACGGTTAACGGTAAAATGATAACTCTTATTCATGATACAAGCACGCCGCACCCGAGGGAGAACTATCGTATACAGGGTACAAAGGGGATTTACCAGGGAGATGCAACATCCAAAAAAATATATATTGAAGGACTTAGTCCGAGGGAGCATCAATGGGAATCCGCAGATCCGTACCTGAAAGAATATGAACATCCGGTTGTAAAAAATTACAATCCTCCCCCCAGGCGTGGAGGTAAGATAGAAGGACATGGAGGCGGAGGCACTCAGACGCCATTGATCTGGCACCGGCTGGTTACTGCACTTCGTGAAAACAGGCTTCCCGACTGGGATGTTTACGATTCGGTAACAAGCAGTGCTATATCACCAATAACAGAAGCTTCAGTTGCACAAAGAGGCAAACCTGTTGAGTTCCCTGATTTTACCAAAGGAAAATGGAAGACCAATCCAAAAATTACTCTGGCCTAATCAAAATTTTAAACAAATCAGCTGAAAATGAGTTGTTCAGGTTAAGGAATGCTGAACTACATTTCTGTCAGGTCAGCTTGTTTTGTTTTATTTATAGTTTACAGAATTTAGGATGCTTTATAAGAATTACTACATTTGTGGAAAATTTGAAAGTTTGAGAAAAAAGACAAAAATAAAAGTCTATACGATCTTTCTGTCCTGGTTTATGATCTTTACTCATGGTATCATCCCGCATACTCATTTTGAAGATGATAACATCAGCAAATCTGGTCAGATACATTCAACCATTCATCATCACCACGAAAGTGATTCCTCTAAAAAATTTAATATCCGGTGTGAAGATGTAGGCGTCTGTCATATCTCAAATTTCCTGTTCCACCAGTTCAACCAGGATAACCTGATAATTGAGATCGGCAGGGAAAATTATTTATATTCTTTATCAAATACGGGACATATCATCTTAAGCAGAGAAGATAAGTTCCCCGTAAACAATTTCTTCGGATCTGCTACTCTGAGGGCACCTCCTTTTGCTTAGGCAAATCTAACTTTTTTTATTTATGATAATCATCTGATTATCTGTTATTTATTTTATTTAGTTAATCAATGAAAAACTTAATATATATTATACTTTTAATTTCTGTTGCAACCTCTCCTCAATGTTCATCACATTCCGAAAAGGAAGATGGTCATTCTTCTGATGAACATCCGGAATCTTCAGCATCCGAAATGGTAACATTACACGACTCATCAGATTACACAATCCTTACACTCAGGAAACAGCCCTTTTCATTAACAATAAGAACCGGGGGGCGCATTCTGGTTGATAGCAAGGATCTATCGATCATTACAGCTAAATCATCAGGCCTGGTGAAACTAAAGGATGATTATTTGTTCCCCGGGGTTAAAATTTCAAGTGGACAGACTCTTTTTACCGTGACCGGTGAGCAGCTTGCTGAAGATAATACAGAATTGAATTTCAGACAGATAAAAGCTGACTTAAACATGGCTTCAGCAAATTTTGAAAGAGCAAAAAAACTCATTGCTGATAAAATCATAACAGAGGAGCATTTCCTCTCCGTAAAAAATGAATATGAGAAATCACTTAATGAGTACGAAAACCTTAATGCAACATCCGGTAAAAACGGGAATATAGTTACAGCGACCGGAAATGGTTATATTAAAGAGATCTATGTAACTGAAGGACAAAAAGTAACTTCAGGACAGCCACTGGCATCAATTGTTATTGAACACTGTCATATACTGAAAGCCGATGTCTCACCTGAAAACCTGGATGTTCTGAATTTAGTTGAAAGTGCAAATTTTACAGTTGGTTACAGCGACAAAGTTTACAAAACCAGCGAGATGAATGGCAGAAAAATTTCTCATGGCAAAAGTACAGGTGAAAATTCGTTTTACATTCCGGTCTATTTCAGGATGGATTATGATCCTGAGCTGATCGAAGGCACTTTTACGGAGGTCTTCCTGATCGGAAAAAAGTTAAACGATGCGTTAGTCATTCCAAACGAGGCATTAATGGAGGAATTCGGGAAATTGTACGTTTTTGTTGCTGATGATGATGGCGATTTCATTAAAAGGTACATCAAAGCAGGATATAGCGACGGAGAAAAGACCATGATAGTGTCAGGTCTGTCTGAAAATGAAAAGATCGTTGCTACAGGAGCATACCGGATTAAGCTCACCCAAATGGCAACTACCGCTCCGGCACACGATCATAATAATTAACCTGCGGGACAATGCTGAACAGAATAATTGACTTTTCATTAAAGAACAGGCTAAGCGTAATCATTGGAACAGTACTTCTTGTAATATCGGGAACATACGTCGCCCTGCAGATGGATATTGATATTTTTCCTGAACTGACTGCGCCAACAGTCGTTATAATGACCGAAGCAAGCGGAATGGCCCCCGAAGAAGTTGAAAGGCTTGTCACCTTTCCTATTGAAACCACTGTAAACGGAGCAACTTCAATCAGGCGTGTAAGATCAAATTCTTCGATGGGATTCTCGATCGTGTTTGTGGAATTTGACTGGGGAACAGATATTTATAAAGCCAGGCAAACTGTTGCTGAACGTCTTATCCAGGCAAATGATCTGTTACCGGCTGAAATTGCCAAACCTGTAATTGCTCCTCAGACATCACTTCTCGGAGAAATGATGATCATTGCTATGGAATCAGATAGCATTAGCCCCATGGACCTCAGGACAATGGCCGACTGGACAGTTGCACCAAGACTGCTGTCAGTCGGAGGGGTAGCTCAGGTAAATGTAATAGGCGGAGAATCAAAGGAATATCAGGTGCTTGCAAATCCATACAGGATGAACTACTATGGAATAACACTGAATGACCTGGTTTTGACATGCAATGAGATAAATGTAAATACTCCCGGCGGGTTTATTAATCAATATGGTAATAAATATATTGTCCGGGGTATGGCAAGAACTGACAAAGTAGCCGATCTTTCAAACTCAGTAATAAAAGTATCAGGAGGGCTTCCTGTCAAAATAAGCGATGTTGCAGATGTAACAACCGGTAAAGCACCTGCAATTGGTACAGCTTCGTACAGGGGTAGGAATGCTGTACTTGTAACAATAACTAGGCAGCCCGATGCAAATACTGTTGACCTGTCAGAAAAAATAACTACAGCAATCACTGCGATACAGGAAAATATTGGCCCTTCAGTTACCTTTCACACAGACATTTATAACCAGTCATCATTTATAAAGACTTCTGTAAGAAATGTCGTGAAAGCGATGATTGAAGGCGGATTTTTCGTAGTCCTTGTCCTCTTCTTTTTCCTGTTCAATTACAGGACGACAATTATTTCACTGTTAGCTATACCGCTTTCCCTCCTGGTCACCATTGTTACCCTGAAAGTGCTTGGCTATACAATAAATACAATGAGTCTGGGAGGCATGGCAATTGCCATTGGTTCACTTGTAGATGATGCAATAATCGATGTGGAAAACATTTACAAACGGTTACGGAAAAATGTAGTTCTTCCACCTGAGAAAAAGGAGTCCTCCCTTACCGTGGTTTATAAGGCATCTTCTGAAATGAGGGTATCGATCTGGAATGCTACATTAATAATTATTATAACTTTTATTCCTCTTTTTCTTCTCGGTGACCTTGAAGGAAGGATGCTTAGACCTCTGGGAATTTCTTTTATAGTTTCTCTGTTTGCATCACTTATAGTTGCAATCACTCTCACCCCGGTTTTAAGCAGCTACCTGTTGACTGATGAGCGACGTCTGATCAAAGCTGTCAATGGATCATGGACTGAGCGTAACCTGTCTAAACTATATCGCAAAGCGCTTCAGTCTGCCCTGAAGAAAAACAAAATCCTGATCGGAATCACAGTCCTGATATTTGCGATTTCCGTTATTCTATTAACAACAACCGGAAGCTCCTTTCTTCCTGCATTTAATGAAGGTGCCCTGACAGTGAATATAAGCCTGACCCCGGGAATATCGCTCGAAGAATCTGCAAAAGCAGGGATTGAAGCACAAAAGATATTGCTTCAGATCCCCGAGGTGACATCTGTTTCCTGTAAAACAGGTCGTGCCGAACTTGCAGAACACTCATTCGGAGAGAATGTTTCTGAACTTGATGTCCCTTTTGTCCTTTCTGAAAGAAGCAGGGAGGAGTTTTTTGCCGATGTCCGCAGCCGGTTAAAAGCATTACCCGGAGCTAATATTGAAGTCGGTCAGCCGATTACACACAGGATGGATAATATGCTATCCGGAACCAAAGCAAATATTGCAATAAAACTTTTTGGTGATGATATTAATGATCTTTACAGGATAGCAAATCAGATCAGATCAGAAATTTCGGACATAAATGGCATCGGTGATCTAAATGTTGAACAACTAATCGAAACCCCGGAGCTTAAGATTAAGGTCAGGCGGGAGATTCTTGCCAGATACGGTATTGATATCAACAGCTTTAACACATTCATTAAATATGCTGTCGGAGGTCAGCCTGTTTCAGATGTTTATGAAGAGGAAAAGCGGTTTCCGCTTGTTCTGAGGTATAATGATGAAACACGCGGAACAATTGAAGGTATCCGTAATGCCATGATTGACACATATGATAGCAAAAAAGTACCTCTTTCCTTTGTTGCTGATATCGGATCTTCTTCGGGTCCTGGTTCAATTAACCGTGAAAATGTAAAGCGCAAGATCGTTGTTTCAGTGAATGTAGCAGGAAGGGATGTCGGAAGTGTCGTAAAGGACATTAAGAACAGAGTCAGTGAAAATTTTGTACTCCCGGATGGATACCATATTGAATACGGTGGTCAGTTCGAAAGCGCTGAAAGTGCCACAAAAAGACTCCTTGCCGCATCAGTAGTGGCATTTCTGATTGTCTTCCTGATCCTGTATAAGGAATTTAAAGACAGCACCCTGGCTATCATTATTCTCCTTAACCTGCCACTTGCACTTATAGGTGGCATATTTGCCATTAAAGCCTCATCAAATGTGATAAGCATCCCGTCAATAATAGGCTTCGTCACGCTTTTCGGGATTGCAACAAGAAATGGTATATTGCTGGTATCCAGGTATATTCATCTCAGGAAAGAGGGCAGGGATTTGTATGAAAGTGTAATTTCAGGATCAACCGACAGACTGAATCCGATTCTGATGACTGCTCTTACAGCTGCGCTCGCCCTAATTCCTCTTGCACTTGGCGGTGATAAGCCTGGCAACGAGATACAAAGTCCTATGGCTATTGTAATACTTGGAGGACTGCTCAGCTCCACACTGTTAAATATGTTTATTATCCCTTCGGTTTATTATGTTATCCAAAAGAGAAAAGAGAAATGATAAAGAAAATCATTATCCTGCTATTCCTGGTAAGCCTTTATAATGGAGCAACAGCTCAGTCATTATCAGATTTTCTGAAGCAGGTTTCTGAGAATAATCCGGAAATACAGGCATACAGGAAATTACTGGAGGCAAGGAAACTTGAAGCCAGGACAGGCCTCACGCCCTCCGATCCTTTCATATCTGCAGGTTTTATGCCTGGCAACACTGATGCCGTAGGTACAAAAAAAACCTGGTCGGTAACACAGTCTTTTGCTTTCCCCACAAAATATCTTCTGCAAAAAAAAATTAATAAGAATACCATTATTCTGGCAGAACAGGAGTTTAACCACGGAAAACTCCTTACCCTGCTTGATGCGGAATTATCGGTGTACGATCTGATTTATAACACAAAGGCACTTAATTTATTGAAATCCAGAAAAGCAGAATATGACAGGCTGCAATCCGGCTGGGAAAAAATGCTGGATAATGGTGAGGCTACAATATTGGATTATAACAAGATAAGGATGGAGTTGTCAGCTGTAAACCTTGAAATAACAAGAAGGGAAGCCAATATTGAAATGGTGAATGAAAAACTTAAATTTATGAGTGGTGCAGATGCTCACTTCACCGGGATCGATGAATATCCTGCCCTGCCAGAGCCGGATCCTGAAAAACTTATAAGTGAAAAATCCGTTGCGCATCCGGCATTCCTGATTCCTGAAATCGAATACCAGATAAGCAGCCAGGAAGTAAAACTCAGCAAAACCGGCTCTCTTCCTGAATTTCAGCTGGGATTTGCCTCGGAAATTATCCCGGGGGAGACATATACAGGCCCGGTTGGAGGTATAACGATCCCGCTTTGGGCTAATTCAAACAGGATTAAAACGGCAGCTGCAAAAGCTGATTATTCGTCTGCATTTCGGGATGCAGTTTTACTAAAGCTCAGATCGCAGATAAGAAATGAATTTGCCAATATGAAAGCTGTGCAAAGAAGCATTTCGGAAATCAGGAATATCCTGCAAACCGGTGAAGGTACCAGATATCCTGATATCGCTTTATCGAACGGAGAAATAACCGTTACGACCTATTTTTTATACCTCGATGCTATTTATCAGACTGAAGACAGGCTTCTGGAAATGGAAAATGAGTATCAGAAGTCACTCGCAACTCTTCTCGACCATGAACTGATAAAATGATTTTCTGAAACTATACGAGAATTTTCGTTTTCAGATTGATAAGGCTGGTCCGGATGTCAGTGAAAGGAGCTCCTTCCCTGCTCAGATCCTGTTCAACCACCAGGTATTTCATACCGGCAATATCTTTTACGTCAAGTATCCTTTTAAAATCGAGAACTCCCTCACCTACCGGAGCAAAATCATTAACACCCACGGTAGTAAAGTAAGGAGCTTCATTCGTGAACATATCCTTCATATGGAAGAGCTCGAATCTTCCCGGGTACTTTTTAATTATTTCAACAGGATCCTGTCCTGCCTTGGTTGTCCAGAACATATCAAGCTCCATGGTAACAAGATTTTTATCCAGCTCAGCCATAAAAACATCAAAGAACGGAATCTTTCCTTCAACGGTGTCAAATTCAAAATTATGATTATGGTATCCGAACATAAGTCCGTGTTCTTTCATTATCTTGCCTACCTGATTCCAGTCGGAAGCCATTTTCTGATAGCTGGAAATAGTTAACCGTGCTTCTTCCACCACCCAGGGCTGAATACAATATTTCACACCCAGTAATGCGTGATCTTCAGCCATTTTCGTAGCATTTTCAAGTGTAATTCCCTGGGCTTCAACCTGTGTATGACTGCTCAGGATTTCCATACCAAGGTCATTTACCAGTTTCCTGAATTCTGCAGGCGGATATCCATAGAATTTGCCATCGGCATATCCTGCAAGCTCAAGATATTTATAACCGATGTCGGCGACCTTTTTGAGTGAACCGGGAACATCCGCTGCCATGGCATCGCGTATCGTATAAAGCTGTAATCCGATCCCCGGTATAGCGGCTTTTTTACATGAATACTGTGAAAAAGCAACTGCTCCAATCGTCCCGGCCGCAGCCAGCTTTACAAAATCTCTTCTTGTTTGTACCTTCTTCATGGTTATTAATTTTTAACACTATTTAAGTAAATAATTTTGCGCTAAATCAGATAATAAAAGTAATATAATACTGTTAATTAAAACAATACACTTATTATTTTTCTTAATTAAGAATGGAATAACATGCAGGAACAATGAACCAGCTAGTCACCACATCCGACGGTTCTCATACAATATATGTTCCTGAACTGGATGAACATTATCACTCGGTTCATGGCGCCGTTCAGGAATCTGAATTCATCTTTATCAGAAATGGGGTTGATTTCTGCAAAACTGATCCTGTTGCCATTTTTGAAGCCGGATTCGGAACAGGTCTCAACGCACTTCTCACAGCAATAAGTAGTATTAAAGGTAAAAGAAGGGTGAATTATACTTCAATTGAAAAATATCCATTGGGAAATGATACGATCGCATCACTGAATCATTTTAAGTTTGCCGGCAAAGACGGGAAAGATATTTTCGATAAAATCCATTCAGCAGATTGGGGGATTATGACAGATATCTGCCTTAATTTCAATCTTTTAAAGATCAAAGGTGATCTTACTGCAGATAATCTCTCAGGCAGTTACGACCTGATCTACTTTGATGCATTTGGTCCGGACAAACAACCTGATATGTGGACCGTGAACATTTTTTCACGTATTTCGGAAATCACAAAACCACATGGAATCCTCGTAACCTATTCTGCCAAAGGTGAAGTTAAGAGAAGACTGAAAGCATGCGGTTTTGATGTCAGACTTATCCCCGGTCCTCCCGGCAAGCGCGAGATCATCCGGGCAACAAAAATCTGAAAAAAAGTTACGAAAACATTTTTACAACACCCAAAGTATTATCTTTGCGGGAAATTTAAATTAAAAATAATTAGTATGAAAATCAATGAATTAATTGTTGTGACTTTATTACTTGCTGTTATTCTTGGCTCCTGTGGTAAAAATTCAATGCAAAATGCAAAAATGAAAACCAGAGAAGATTCTCTTTCATATGCATTTGGCATTGTCAATTATAATGCCCTCACTGCCGATAGTCTGAATCTGAATCCATCCCTTGTTGCCAGGGCAATGATTGACGGACAAAAGGGTAAACCGGTTATGACGGATGAAATTGCAAGGGGATTTATCATGATGTTCATTAACCAGCGTGAAGCTGACAAAACGGCTAAACAAGCTGAACAGAACAAGGAAACATTTAGTGTATATATTGCTGAAAATGAAGCATTCCTGGCTAAGAACAAGGAAAAGACCGGTGTGGTCGTTACACCCAGCGGACTACAGTATGAAGTAATTAAAATGGGATCAGGTCCAAAACCTTCAGCTGAAAGTGAAGTTAAAGTTCATTATGTAGGGACCCTTATCGACGGAACCGAATTTGACTCATCAGTCAAAAGAGGTGAACCTGCACAATTCATGGTTTCCGGTGTTATTCCCGGCTGGACAGAAGCCCTTCAGCTTATGCCTGTAGGATCAAAATTCAGAATCTGCCTTCCTGAGAATATTGCATATGGTGCAAACGGAGCAGGTGAAACGATCAAACCATTTTCAACACTTATTTTTGAAGTTGAGCTTCTTGAGATCATTCAATAACTGAAATCAAAGAACTTTCGAAGATGGCATTTGAAATTACAGGAAAGATAATCGATATTTTACCTGTGAATCAGGTAAACGATAAATTCAGAAAACGTGAATTTGTTATAGAGAAAAAAGAGACCGGTGGACCCGCTGTCTTTGTTGACTTTATCAAGTTTCAGCTTGTACAGGACAAATGTGATCTTATTAATGAATCATATTTAAACGAGGAAGTGAAAGTCTCATTCAATATCAAGGGGAACAGATGGGAACGTGATGGGAAGGTTAATTATTTTACAAATCTCGACGCCTGGAAAATTGAGAAAACCTCCTCACAGGTAAGAAATCAGGATAATATCCCTCGCTCCACCCTGGAGGATGTTCCACCTGAAAATGACGAAATGAGCGATCTGCCATTCTGAAAAGAATACGAGAGACCGGACCATAATCCGGTCTCTTTTTTTTCGGTTTCTTTTTGTTTATCTTTAAATATAATCTGAGGGGCTGACAAAACTTATAAGTTCCTTTTAGTGTCATACGTGAATAAAATTAACTGTCATGAGATATTTATTAACTGTTCTTTTCATTTTATTCTGTGCTAATGCAGAATCACAGGTTGCAACGGCGACCGGAACACCTGCCAGGACAATTCAGTTTCAACTGCCTTACAACAGACTTGTCCAGCCTGCAGGTTTACAAATTGTATTTGGCGATGAAGCCCGGGAAAATCACTCAATGGATATTGTTTTATCTCCTGACGGTAAATGGCTTGCTGTTGAGGAGAGGTTTAGTATTGTCTTTATCAGCACCCTGAATAATACTGTAAAATACACCCTTCTTAACAATTTACACCCTGATCTGCGAGGTGGATGGAACACCTATTCAGGTATAAGGTGGAGTGTTGAAAATGGAATTTCCAGGGTGCACTGGAGTGTTGTCAGTGCCGAAGGCAGGTCATTTGTTGCATCAGCACGCTGGGATGGTGAAAAAGCTGAATTTGGACCACTGTTTGAATATTTAGCAGAGCCTTTTTCTGAATTGGCTTTACCAAATGAGATTCTCATAACAAATGAATTCAATCACAAATATCTGTATGTTGTTCTTAACGGGAACAATAAGGTTATCAAACAGGATTTGGAAACAGGAGATACAATATGGGTGGTCGATCCGGGGGTCGCTCCTTATGGACTGACTATAGCATCCGGGAAACTTTATGTTACCAACTGGGCCGGCAGGAATCCTGCCGGCAATGATACTGAAGTTGCAGGAGTTCCATGGGGATCAGCCAGGGTAAATAATGCAGCCGGTGGTTCAACAAGAGAAGGTAGTGTTACAATTATTGACCCACAGAGAGGGATGATAGTCAAGGAATTGCTGGTTGGCCTCCATCCCAACGAGATAATCAGCGACAAAAAAGGAAGATACGTTTATGTTACCAATTCAAACAGTGATAATGTATCTGTAATCAGGACCAGTAATAATAAAGTGAGTGAAACAATAAGTGTAAGATTACAACCTGATATAAATCCATATTTTGGTGATTCACCGAATGGATTATGTCTGTCGCCTGATGAAAGTACTCTTTATGTGGCAAATGGTATGGATAATGCTCTTGCCGTAATCAATCTCGGGAAAAAAGCCTCAGGAAAAAGTAAAATAAAATCGAGCACAGTCACCGGATTTATCCCGACAGGAGCCTATCCATCAGCTATTTGTATTTCCCCTTCAGGACATCTTTATGTGGGGAACATTGAAGGTAACGGGATTCACATCGGACTTAAAAATCCGGGTGGAGATAATATCATATACAATTCCCATCATATGTTAGCCTCTGTATCTGTAATACCGGTACCTGACAGGCAAAAGCTAAAAGCTTATACTGACACAGTTATTGCCATAAACGATTTATCGAGAGCAGTTCAGGCAAGGGAAGAACCGGGAGAGAATGTCAAACCCAAACCGGTTCCTGACAGGATCGGCGAACCTTCTGTTTTCAAACATGTTCTCTATATAATTAAGGAAAACAGGACTTATGATCAGTTGCTGGGGGATATGAAAGAGGGTAAGGGAGATCCGTCGTTATGTGTTTATGGCGAAAATGTTACTCCTAATACTCATAAGCTATGCAGGGAGTTTTTACTGCTCGATAATTTTTATGCTTCCGGAAAATGCTCGGCAGAAGGTCATCAATGGACTGATGCATCGATAGTTACTGATTATATTGAGAAAAATATGTATGCCTGGTTCAGAAGTTATCCCCACGTTCAGGAAGATGCACTTGTATATGCCCCTACCGGGTTCATCTGGGACAATTGTATTGCTCATGGCAAAAATGTCAGGCTGTACGGAGAAGCCTCCTCCCCTGTTTTTGCTACAGAAGTCACATGGAATGATGTGTATACGAAATATTTGAATGGTGAAAAAGTTGAATTTTATAATTATACTACAATCGAACCGGTTAAAAATATTCTAAGTCCGACTTATCCTTCCTATGGACAACACGCATTTACAGATATTATGAGGGCTGACGAATTTATCAAAGAACTGAATGGTTATGAAGCTATGGAAGGTGATCATCTTCCTGAATTAATGTTAATGGCTTTACCCAATGATCATACAGCCGGAATCCGGCCGAATTATCCCACCCCCAGGGCAATGGTTGCCGATAATGATCTGGCCCTTGGACGGATAGTCGAAGCAATAACCAGGAGTAAATTCTGGAAGAATACCCTGATTCTGGTTGTGGAAGATGATTCCCAGGGAGGATGGGATCATGTATCTGCGTACAGGACAGTTGCGCTGGTCATAAGCCCCTGGTCGAGGTTAAAGAAAACCATCAGTACATATTATAATCAGCCTTCCATGATAAGAACAATCGAGCAGATACTGGGATTACCTCCCATGAATATCCAGGATGCAATCGCAAATCCGATGAATGATTGCTTTGCGAATGAACCGGATCTGTCTCCATATCTTACTCTTCCCAACAATATCCCACTGGATGAAATGAACAAACCATTGTCGTCTCTTTCGGGCAGAGAACTTTATTTTGCGAAGAAAAGCATGTTACCTGAATATGATAATGTGGATTCGGGCAATGACGATCTCCTGAACAGGATACTCTGGTATGCTGCAAAAGGAAATACACCTTATCCTGCAAAATATGCCGGAGCAGTTGGTTACAATGATGATGAAGAGAATGTGGAATAAACATCCTGAAATAATGGCAGAATAGTACTATGAACAATCCCCTTCTTAATAAATGGAATACTCCATTTGAAACTCCGCCGTTTCATCTGATTAAAACAGTCCATTACAGTCCTGCAGTTGAGGAGTCCATTAAATCTGCCGGAGAAGAAATAAAAACCATTTCCGAAAATCCAGAGCCTGCGGATTTCGAAAACACAATTGCTGCTCTTGACAGGATTGGTGAAAGACTGGGGAATGTAACTTCTGTCCTTTTTAACCTTAACAGCGCCGAAACGAATAAAGACCTTCAGGAGGTCACTCGGGATATCTCTCCGGTTCTGACCAGATTTTCGAACGATATAACTCTCAATGAAACACTCTTTTCAAGGATAAAAACAGTCCATGATTCCAGGGATAGTGCCGGTCTGAACACTGAACAGAAGATGCTTCTCGAAAAAAAATACAGAAACTTTATACTTGGAGGAGCAGGTCTGGGGGAAGAGAAAAAATCACGATTCAGAGAGATATCTGAAGAGCTTTCACAACTGTCAGTTAAGTTTGAAGAAAATGTCCTCTCAGATACAAATGCCTTTGAGTTCAACTTAACTGATGAAACCGACCTTGCAGGTTTACCTGAAGGTGTTGTTGAGATGGCTTCGATGGAGGCTAAAAGCCGGGGAAAAAAGGGCTGGGTATTTACTCTGCATTTCCCAAGCTATGTCCCTTTCATGAGATATTCGGATAAGAGAGAGCTCAGGAAAAAGATGTTCAAGGCATACACTTCCAGGGCATTTCACGGAGACGGTAACGATAACAAAAAGCTGGTACCAAAAATTGCCAATCTGCGGTTGGAGTTATCAAACATACTGGGTTTCAATAACTTCTCGGAGATGATCCTTGGCGACCGGATGGCAGATACAACAACAAAAGTACTGACATTTCTTGATGAGCTCCACTGTGCATCGAAACCTGCTGCACAAAGAGATTTTGAAGCAGTGAAAAAATTTGCCGTTGAAAATGGCCATAAAGGCAAGCCCGAAAGATGGGACTGGGACTTTTATTCGGAAAAACTCAGGAAATCGAGATATGATATTGATGATGAGGTGCTGAAACCTTACTTCAGGCTTGAAAACCTGGAGAAGGCAATACTTGATCTTGCAACTAACCTTTATGGTATAAGATTTATTGCCAATAACCAGATACCTGTATACCATTCAGAAGTAAAAACATGGGAGGCTTTCGGCGATGATGGTCTATTTCTGGCGATCCTTTATATTGATTATTTTCCGAGGCCCGGCAAAAACGGCGGAGCCTGGATGACCAGTTACAGGGAACAGAAAACTGAGGCAGGGAAGGAGATCAGGCCTCTTATTTCAATAGTTGCAAATTTTACACGCCCGACAGAAACTAAGCCCTCACTCCTGTCCTTCAGCGAAGTGACAACCTTTCTTCACGAGTTTGGCCATGCACTCCATGGCATCCTTACCAGGTGCAATTACGAAAGTCTCTCGGGAACAAATGTAGCCCGTGATTTTGTTGAACTGCCCTCCCAGTTCATGGAGAATTTTGCATATGAAAAAGAGTGGCTCTCCCAATGGGCTGTTCATTACAGGACAGGAGAAATCATTCCTGACGAACTGATAGAAAAAATAAGATTGTCAGCAACATTCAATGAGGGGTATGCCTGCAACAGGCAGCTTGGATTCGGATTCCTTGATATGGCCTGGCATACTCTGATCAGGACGGTAAGTGATAATGTATCTGAATTTGAGGCGGAGGCAATGGCGAAAACAGAATTTTTCCCACATGTTGAAGGTTCTAATATAAGTTGTTCCTTCGGGCATATTTTCGGCGGAGGTTATGCATCGGGTTATTATGGTTACAAATGGGCCGAAGTGCTTGATGCTGACGCCTTTAAATACTTTAAGGAGGCAGGAATCTTTAACAGTGAGACAGCTGCATCATTCAGAAAGAATATTCTGGAAAAAGGAGGAACTGATAAGCCGATGAATCTTTACAAAAGCTTCAGGGGTAGGGAGCCAACTATTGATGCATTTCTGGAAAGAAGCGGATTAAAATAACCATCTCCGTGTCGCTCTGTGTCTTCTCTGTGAAACTCCGTGTATGTTATTGATTTTCAATTACACAGAGGAAATCCGGAGAAGACACAGAGAGGCACAGAGAAATCTTAAACAAAGAGTATATTTGTAAGTCATTTTTCTGAAAAAATATTTAATTATAAATGAGATTCGGTAATCAAGAATAATTTGACAACAACTTTAACTGTTTTTTACCCCCTTCCCAACCTTCCCCCACGGGGGAAGGAGCCGAAAATTTAAGCTTTTCCCCCTTGGGGGAAACGGGAAAGGGGGTAATTTGGAATAATAATTAAGTATTTGTATATTAACATTATAACACCTTTTTAATCTTTTTTATTAATATTATTATTGAT
>CAZKMH010000036.1:0-7570 GCA_964553395.1 uncultured Rikenellaceae bacterium
TCAAGATTAATAGCAGCATTCTCATTGGCTTTTTTTGCACCGTCCGTTCCCCTCAATGGGTACCAGATCTGAGTAATGTCTTTCACTTCATTTGGCTGCATCCAGCTGTAATCCGGCTGGTTATCGGAATAAGCACCAACCATAAGCTCTAAATATGGCCCGTCGTCATCGGTCAGAGTCTGATCCCACATCTTTCCGTGAGGCGCATTCCCCCATGTCCAGAATTTTTTACCTGGAACAGTATTATGATCAGCATAACAAATTATCCCGGCATCCTTACCGTGATCATAACCGCCTACAAAATCCTCCGCATAGTTCCAGGCAAACATGGAATTAGAGTTGTAGTGGTTTTTATACCAGCTAACATCAACTCCCTTTGTAAAATCGGCGCCACCATAAGTTGTTGTAGCAACCGGCCATGTGGTAAAATCCCGCTTTGAATGATGTGTGACAAATTGTGTGGAGGGTGGAAAAATTACCTGATAGTTCTCATTGGCATGAACAGCTGTATTTGCAAAGCACAGTACCGACTGGACAAACGGTGATGTATTGAACATCCTGACCGTGATTTCGATATATGACTTGCCAGGCTTTAAAGTATAACCCACATTCCAGCGGGTGCGGTGCCTCAGTTCCAGTTCTCCCACCCAGACAGTTTTACTGTAATCGGGATTTTCACTAAGATGATACTGTACCGGAAGAAAGCTTGATGCCCTGTGATGATGCGGAATGTTCCACTCCAGACCACCCGATATCCATGCTCCGAGCATCCCGATCAGTGCAGGCTTAATAACATGCTGTGTATAGATGAAATTGTAGTTATTTGTTTTATCCAGCGCTGAAAATATACGTCCACCGGCCTCCGGAAGAATTCCAATCTTAATATATTCATTTTCAAGATATACCATCTTATACGACTTGTCCTTTCTGACTCCTGTCAGCTTGTCATACAGTGGATAAGGATATACTCTTCCTTCGGCACCCTGATATGCCCGTCCGAAATAGAACATGGGATTCGGATCGGGTTCACCTGTGAGATATGTGGGTATGGTGACATCCTCTTCCCAGATCCTGACTGCTTCATCACGCACAGGATCTCTGGGCTGAATTCTTCCGGGAATTGTCTGTCCCGGGATTTCGGGGAGAATTATGCAAAAGAGAATGAATAATAACGAGGACTTCTTCATAGTAAATATTGTTTGGGTGTTTTATGTTCTATTCAAATAACAGGTGTTCCTGTCAATAATAAAATTCTGACTAGTTAATTAATTCATGTTCAATCTGCTCCAGTGATTTACCTTTTGTTTCGGGCAATTTTTTAAAGATGAACCAGAATCCGAGGATGCAAATAAATCCATATAACCAGAAAGTGCCTGATGCTTTTAAAAGCTGATTTAACAGCGGGAAAGTATATGTCAGTATAAAACAGGCAGCCCAGAGGGAGAATGTCGCTACAGACATTGCCGCTCCGCGTATCCTGTTAGGGAAAATTTCTGAAAGGATCACCCATGTGACAGGTGCCAGTGACATGGCATAGCAGGCGATTGCCATCACCACCATAATCAACAACGGCAGTCCCTGAATATGGAAGAAGTACATACTCCCGAGAATCGTAAATATTCCGGCAAGACCACCCGCACCGAATAGCATAAGCGCTTTTCTGCCCAGCCTGTCAACTGTAAACATCCCGACAAATGTGAATATGAGGTTCACGCTACCGGTTATCACAATATTGAACAGGATGTCCGAAACACTGTAACCGGCATTGGAGAATATCTCCTGGGCATAATTAAAAATGACATTAATCCCGCACCATTGCTGGAAGACTGCGAGGACAATTCCCAGAACAAGCAACTTCACCAGTCCGGGCTGGAAGAGGACACGGAAATTCGTCTTTTCAGACGTTGCTTTAAGGGTTTCTTCAATAGAAACAAGTTCAGTAACAGCATACTCCTCACCTCCAATCTTTGCAAGAATGCTTTTCACTTTCTGTTGGTTGTCAATTTTCTTTGCCAGCCATCTTGGACTCTCCGGTACGAACCACATGAGAACGAAGAAAAAACCTGCAGGTACGGTACATGCGTAAAACATCCATCGCCAGCCCGTCTGTCCGTTCCATGATGCCAGGATATCAGCTGTTGTGGCCTCAGTGGGAACGGGCTGTGCAATCCTCCAGTTGATAAGCTGCGCGGCGAGAATTCCAATAACTATTGTAAGCTGGTTGATAGACACAAATCTTCCCCTCACATTTCCCGGAGTCACTTCGGCAATATACATTGGTGACAGATTTGAGGCCAGACCGATTCCCACCCCGCCAAGCATCCTGAAAGCTATAAATATTGCTAATGATCCGGCAGATCCTGTACCAAGTGATGCAACAACAAAAAGCGCTGCAGATAATATAAGGAGTCTTTTCCTTCCGAAACGGTCACTCAGCCACCCTGACAGAACAGCGCCCAGAAGACAACCAATAAGAGCACAGCTCATTACCCATCCCTGCATAGCAGGCGAGCCGGTAATATTAAAAAAAGGTTCATAGAATGGTTTTGCCCCACCGATAACAACCCAGTCGTACCCGAAAAGGAGGCCCCCCATGGCAGATACAAGGGATATACCAAGCAGGAAATTCCAATTAAAATTTTGTTCTTTCATCAGAGTTCCCTGATTGCCTCCAACATTGCAACCACATTTTCAAAAGGAACATTTGCCTGGATATTATGAACCGTATTAAATACAAATCCTCCGTTTTCATTCAGAATTTCACATTGCATCTTTACCTGTTCCCTGACCTGTTGCGGCGTTCCGAAAGCGAAAGCTCCCTGGGTATCAACACCACCACCCCAGAATATTATTCTGTCGCCGTACTTCTTTTTAAGTAGTTGCGGGTTCATGCCTGCGGCATTAATCTGAACAGGATTGATAATATCAAATCCGGATTCTATGAATAGATCAATTAACGTCTCTATGGAACCGCATGAGTGTTTGAAAGTCTTCCAGCCTGTGTTCTCATGTATCCAGCCGTTTACTTTCTTATAATAAGGAAGCCACACCCTTGCGTAGGTTTCGGGAGAGCAGAATGTTGAATTCTGCGTACCGAAATCGGTTCCGCAGATAAATACAACATCTATACCGTTGCCGATCGCACCGTAAATCCTTTTAAGGTTTTCCAGGGCGATATCGGTCTGTCTGTCATAAAGATCCTTAACAAAATCTTCCCTCATTAAAGTGGAGATGTACCACTCTTCAACACCCCTGATCCCTTTAGGATGTTTTAACTGGATCGCCGGTACAAGTGCAATATCGCCAAGTGCAGTTCCGCCCAGTGAAGCCATAACAGCTTTACCACTTTTTTCAACAGACTTAACCTGCGTCTTCCAGTAATCCAGTTCGTGATCCGTGATAACACCGAATTCTTCGAGGTTATCCTCCAGCTTTAGTTTCGAATCATCGACAGGTTCCTGCCGGTTCAGGGCATCAAAGAAATAGCCTGACTTTGGCATCATGGCACTTGGTGGAACGGAAGTGTCGCCTTCAGGATAGATCAGAATATCGCCGTTGTCATTGTAAGTGTAATTAAAATCGCCGGGAAACATAACCTCCTGGCCCCAGAGGGTTCTGTGAACCTTCCAGTCGCTGTTCCTGATGCCAAACATATTTTTCTCCCCGAAGAGTCCGATAACATCAATATTCATTTCCCGGATCAGCTCCGTATCAATCTCTCCCAGCATCTGATAAGGTTCAATTACTTTTACCGGTCGCTTCCCGAGACCATAGTATTCACGCAGTTTTTCCACTATGACCACATGAATACCCGTAACTGCAGTGGATCCAAAATCAACCACAACGCGTTCAGGCTGTTGGTGGTCAATTGTCTTTTTAAAATTTTCCCTTGATAATGAGGGCATAACAAATATTTTATATTGTTTGAGGTTTATAAAGTTAAGCATTCTGAAAATATGTCAATCGCCGGATTGTTTAATTCACATTTAATTTGTATCTTAATATTTTTGTCTGTAAATGGATTTCGGAGTGCAGATACCTGAACCTCTTATGTTTAATCCTCTGAAGCATTATCTCCCATTTATCAGGGAATATGTAAATATAAAAATCGAGGAGGAAAATTATCCTGGATCAAAGACCTTCATAAGGGAACTCAGGCACATCGGAACACGAGTTATGGATATCTATTCCGGAGAACTCTCTGCAGGAGAGATCTTTAACGAATCAATCAGTTTCCTTGAATTTAATGAAATAACCGGCAGGAAGGCATATATGAAGTGGGCAGGAACAGGTAACAATAATTTCAGGATTGTCCGGCTTTCCGACGATTCACAATGGGCATTTAAATATTATGAACACGAAAAGAGGTATGTCCATTTTTTCCCTGCACGATCGAGCCCTCATTCAATAAGGGTCAAGGCCAATACACTTAAATCGGCTATCCTGTATCAGGTGCTTGCCGGCAAGGATTATGTTTCAGTGCATGAGCTTAATAAAACCAGGGCACTGGCAGGATTATCCCCAATCAGGGATATTGCTGATGTTGCAGCAATAACGGAAATAATTGAAATACTGCGGCTTTAGTTGTTGCCGAAAAAATCTGCTTTGACAGCTGATACTTCGCTGACTAACCTCCATTTAAAGATTCTTCCAATGCTGCTCTTGCAAGCAGGCGGGTTGAATCCAGCGTTGGTAACGGACAATCATCAGGATCAATAAGGAGCGGTATCTCTGTACATCCAAGGACCACTGAATCGCAACTCCTCTCCTTCAGGCTCTGAATTACCTTATTTATATAGAGTCTCGAAGTTTCCGGGAAAACTCCGTTAACGAGTTCTCTGAAGATAATCGTATCGATCCTATTCCGGTCATCTTCATCCGGTATCAAACTGGGGATGCCATGTTTACTCAGGACTTCAGAATAAACAGGGCCGGTCATCAGATATTTGGTCCCAAGGATTGCCAGCTTTTTGAATCCTCTTTTTTTTGCAGCTATGGCAACAGAATCCGCGATATGAAGCCAGGGAATTGGTGAATCCTTAACCACCTGATCAAATGCCTGATGGATTGTATTGTCGGGGCATACAGCGAACTCTGCACCGGTATCTGCCAGTTTGCGGACAGAAGAGAGCATAAGTCGGGCTACTTCGCCCCAATTACCCGACCTTATGTATTTCATATATTCCCCAAGCGGATGGGTATGCATCGACACTTCCGGGTGCATGTGTTCGCCCATCAGTGCGGGCGCTTCCATGCATAATGTCCTGTAACATAATGCAGCACCCTCTGCGCTGCACGCTACTATTCCAATATGTTTAGACATAATTTCTCGTATTATATAGCATAATTTTAATCTGCCCGTAATTTATATTTTTAAAGATATCACATATTACGAAAATCTGTAATAATTTTAGACCAGTATTAGCCTGAACCCTATGAACGAAACTGAAAAACTAAGGAATCTTGTCCTCGCACCTTACATTATTAAAGCAACGGCTCTGATCGGAAAACAAAGGGAAGTCGGAGGCAATCAGTTTCGTCATGCCCTGGCGACCATGGCTATCCTTCTGGATTATAAACTTTTCGATAATTATGTTCTTCTCAAGGCTTCAGTTATCCACGACCTGCTGGAAGATGTCCCTGAAACAAACGAGTTTGAATTAAGAAACTTGGACGAACAGGCAAATCAGGTTGTGGATCTTGTGCTGGAGGTCACCAAACCTAAAAATATGTCCAAGGCAAATTTCCTGAAGGGAATTCTCGAACAGGGATCACAAAATGCCAAAATATTAAAATCGGCCGACAGGATAAGCAACCTTACTGATCTTCACCGCGACCAGTATTCCAAAAAGAAAATGTGCGAATACCTCGACCAGACTGAAAAATATGTCCTGCCTATGGCACAGGAGGTAAACCTGAATATGGCGATCGAATTAAGGGATCTTATCCTGAAGAGAAGAAAACAGATGAAACTCCTGAACTATCCGGGATTGCTGGAGATATAAAATGGAATTGTTCCGGTTCCCTGGAAAAAGAAAAAAGCCAGCACCCTTAATAAGCACAATACCCTGAATAGTAACAAATCGGCTCCCTTTTTCTGATAAAGCAGGGTGCTGGCCATAAATATTTTATCAGGCAATCCAATAACATGAAATAAAACAGATCATTAAGGTTCATAAAATTACATGCCAAATGAAACCAGCACCCTCTATCTTAATAATCGATTAATTCTATTTCCTGAGATCTTTGAGTTACACCTAACCTGGTATGCGTAAGACAGGGTAGAAGATGCTGGCAACTACAAAGTTCTGTTAATTAAAGGACGAAAATTATTCTTTTTGTCCCAAAGATTGTTCTAATTGTTACATTTTAGGGTTTTACTGCCAAAAAAAGGATTTCATTGCCCGTAATCGGACAATTTTCAAAAAGAAAGAAGGCCTTCCTGATTAAATCAATTCTGTATCTTAATTGAAAATTTATTAATCTGTCGGGCCCGCAATAAAAACGTAAAATATATCTTTAAAGGCAAATACAGAAGTTGCCGGGAAGCAGAATTTTTCTTATTAACAAATATTGTATTTACTTAGGTCATTTTTCGCAGGGCAATTTTTTTTAAGTAATTTTGCCTCGTCTGTAAACCGGTCAGATAATAAAGGCCGGCACGTGTCTTATGATTGGAACAATAGTGTGTTAGTCAATTATTCGTCAAGTTCTGAGAGTGCCGGCCTTATTACTACAAATATAGAACTAAAAATCCGAATGTTTAGAGCGGATTTGTCAAAATTTTCTATAACACTATCTGATTTTTAAGTTGATACCCGGAAATTGAAAGTTTTTCCCTGGCAATTCAGATACAGACACTATACCCGGAAATGATATTTATATCCCTGCATAAACACACTTTTGATGCTTATAATATCGAATACCAGAGTTTCAACCGTAAAGAACTGAAGTCAAATATATTTGCCTGGTCTTTCGTAATTTTACCTGAATAAAATTTTGATCCATGAGGAATTGCTTTCTTTTTCTGATTATCCCGGTTCTGTTATTTGTATCATGCAATGTAGAAAAGGGAGATAACTATAAGTCCAGGTATATTTTTTCAGTAAAAGGCGAAAAAACATACCTGAATGATAAGGAGATCCTCCTGAAAGGATTAAGGTTATCGAATGCCCTGATCTCCGATAGCGCCACAGACGAGCTGATTGCACACCTCGATACCTTTGCTTATTACGGCCTGAACTCATTCAGCATTTACCTTCAGGGCTCACGGTTTGGTGATATTAAGGGTTACAGGGAAGACTGTTCTGTGGAATCTGTCTATGGATCGAGACTTTCTCATATAATTGAGGCTGCAGATGAAAAGGGATTTGTTGTACTGGTCGGATGCCTCTACTGGGGAGACTCACGGGCGCTATGGGAAAGCTGGACACAGACCGACGCAAACAAAGCTGTTGCCAATACAGTAATATGGCTGAGAGAGCACAATTACCGTAATGTTTTTATAGATGTAGATAATGAAGGTATGGCCAGAAAGGCAAAAAATTTCGACAACAGGGAGATGGTGCTT